>JAUSMG010000074.1 GCA_030645295.1 Saprospiraceae bacterium
CGTTTCTACTATCCGGCCAACCCAACTGGCAGTAACGACGGCAGGGTAGATGGGAACGAGCATAATGCTTTTATGACAGAATTGGACGCCTTGGGAGGTATCCCCATCAGGCATATCGCTTTGTCGAATGGCAGCCCCGACGATATAACCCGGGCAAACATTGAACCTGGCTTAAGAATGTTCGAGGCACATACATCCGGCTCGCATTGGACCTTCCTAGGTTTGTACCCAAAGCCGATTTTTCTTGAAGCGTCGTTTGATTCTTATGGCAATGCACTTTCTAATGATGTGGGAAATTTGGTATATTACGGGAATCTGAGCGTCAAAGCAAATTCTATTCCTCTCAAGGATTTCCCCCTTTCGGTAGGGACACCCGAAGGCAACAAAGCGTTAGATACTGCCCCAGGAGGGAGCAGCCCTTTGGTTATGTTGGCCCTTGATAAGATTAACGGTAATCCAATTCCGAACATCGGGGTCCCACTGCCGCTTTTGTGGGATCGCTGGATTACCATGAGCAATTTGTCTGTAACGACCAATGCCACACACTATTGTTTCATTCCAACTCGAAGTGCTATTTCAGCAGGCGAAAGCATATCCATCAGCGGCCCTTTCTCCTGTGGCCAAGGTTCTTCCAGCCGTTGTACGATGAGTACTGAAGGAACACATTTGCCTGCCGAATATAAAGTTTCTACATCCGAAGTAAACCAAGATCACGTTTTTCTGGATGCCCGGATAGGAGATGTTATTGTGGATGAAGTAGATGCCGCCCATCTCATTCCCGGAGGTCTGTTTCCCAACAATTTGAGTACCTACTACAATGCAGGCTTACCTGTACAATCAGGGATACCTACCATTACAATCTCCACTACCAGTGGACAACTTTCGATCAATAATTCGGGCAGGGTAGGATATTCGAATGGTAATGAACCCGTATCACCATCCAACCTTTTCAAAGCTTATACAAAATGCAATGCCGTGATCACGGTAGAGAATGGCGCAAAGCTCGTAGTCGGTGCAGATGGCGGGGTAAAACATGGTAAGCTGAGCGTAACCGATGGCTCTATCGTCCACATCAAATCAGGCGGCATTCTTTATGTCACCAGCGAACAAAGCAGCTTAATAATCAAGCATGGCGCCACCCTCATCCTGGACGCAGGCGCTGTTGTGCGCCTTGAATCTCCTGGCTCCAACATATCCATTTTTGGTGATCTGGTCGTCAATGGCGACATCATCTTTGGGGGCTTGGGTTACTTTCACTTTGCAGAAGGCAATCGCCTGGTGTTCGGTCCAGGCTACAATACCTTCAATCTGACAGGCATGGGCAAAGACCAACGTTTTGTACAACTTAGTGCCAATGTCTTGATTGACAATGCTCACCGCCTAAACTGGAGCAATGGGCTATTGGAGGCCCCCAGCGGTTCACTCCTCCTCACGGACGGGGCAGGGCTTGATTTCAATTTCATGACCCTTACAGGCGGCGATAACGTCGGTTTGACGGTGATAGAGGCTACCGGCTCAGGGACTATTAACCTGCAAGGCTGCAAAGTGGAAAAACTGAATATGCCCATTTTCGGTATGGGCGGCTTCGGCTGTAGCATTATTGCCTGTGAATTCTCTCAATATTCTGTGGGGGTTTTATGGGAAGTCGGACTCTTGGTGACCGTTACCGGATCCATCTTTGACGGGGGAAGCAACCTTGGTACGAGCGCACTCCAAATGAAGAACGTGCTATTTATGTTGCTCAGTGACGACCACTTCTTTAGCCATCATGATCCCTCCATCACAGGTATTGTCACAGACGGAGATCTTAGCCTGGGCATCCCTGCTGTGAACCTCGATAACATGGTAGCCTGCCTCGTAAAAGGCTGCACTTTCACCAACAACAGTATTGGGATAAAGTCTGACAATCCTTCAACGGCCACCACGGCCAATGTGTTTGCTTTTGGCGCTACAGGTTTTTATCACAACGAAGCCGGCATATACCTTGTAGGCGATGCCACTCAAGGCACGGTTTTGGCCGACTGCGTGACCTTCGATCAAAATCGCAATGGCATCCGGGGGCGTGACATCGCCTTAATGATAGACTCCAGGAACTCTAATATTTTTGTCTTCGACTCAGACAGTCCAAATTCGTTTATCCGCATGGCTGGCGGCGGAACAGGTGCAACGGAGAGCCATGTGCGCATCTGTTAAGATCAGAAAGCCCCGGGCGGTTCAAACTTGATGCGGAACAATTTCTGGGGCATCACCACTGGCGGTGTGCCCATTACCGACCCAATGCCGCTTGATTTTCTATTCTTATTGGATCCTGCTTGTTCCACAAGTGTTGCCGCACCTATACTCCTGCCTTTGGCTTCGCGGAATGTTTTCTGCCCGTTGGATCAACGACCAGAGAGTTTTGCAACCCCGTTCCCCGGATCAGAATGTATGCTTTCCGTGGGAAGCGGAGGAACTACTGGAAACCCAATTCGGGTACATGAACAGTTCCACCTCGGCACATTCCTGATGAAATCTGATAGTGTAGAAGCGGGTATTGAAGCCATGCGTCCTGTGGCAGCTTTGTGGCAGGCCGAAATGAGCGGCTTTCCTGACAATTGTCAGCAGTACATCCGGGTTGCTAAGGCTTTTGTGGACGCAAGCGACAGCAACCTTCCCGACTTGCCTCGGCCCGGTGGCGAACGCGCTAAGGCTTCAACAGCAGGAAGTCTGGTTATTGTGCCCAATCCTGCAAATAATTCAGCGCTACTGCAACTTCAGTCAGCGGAGTATCAAGTGCGGGTGTGGGACACTCAAGGCAAACTCTGCCATCAAGCAACTGCTTCGGACACATATCGTTTGGAAACGGCTGCTTGGCAGCCTGGTATCTACTATGTGGAGGCCGTAGGTCCTGATGGCAGTCGGAGGAACGGCAAGTTGGTGGTGCAGCGATAAAACCTCTAATTTTCCAATACAAACTCCCACTTCGTAATTTGCGAACTGGGAGTTTTGTTGTTCATTTGCCTTACCCACACCTTTTAATTGCAAATAAGGCAAAATTTTGCCCTATTCGAAATTTTGCCTCTCTAGGTTTTGCGGTTTTATATTTTCCTGTTTTGCATTTTGCGGTTTAATTTGTGTGCATGCTAAAATCCCGGATGACTGACATGCTCGGCTTACCTTCGCGCCCATGTTTTCCACCACAAAAAAAATCGGCATCCTCGGCGGTGGCCAACTGGGCAAAATGCTCGCGCTCGCTGCCGCCAACTGGGATTTCAAAACCTTCTGCCTCGACCCCACGCCCGAGGCCCCGGCCAGCCAGGTTTGTACGGGCTTTACCCTGGGCGATTTCAATAACTACGATGAGGTTTTGGCTTTTGGTCGGGACAAAGATCTGCTCACCATAGAGATCGAGCACGTCAATACCGATGCGCTCCGCGAACTCGAACGATTGGGTAAGCAGGTGCATCCCAGCCCCCGCGCCCTCGACATCATCAAGGACAAGGGTCTGCAAAAAGAATTTTATCGGGACCACGATATTCCTACGGCCCATTTTGAGCTTTTTGAAGACGAAAAAAGTCTGAAAAAAGCCGTTGTTTCAGGGCGCTGGAAACTGCCGCTGGTTCAAAAAACGCGCACCGCAGGTTACGACGGCAAAGGCGTGGCCATCCTTCGCACGCTGGAAGATCTGGAAACCAAACTTTTATCGGGCCCTTGTCTTGCAGAAACACTTGCCCCAATCGAAACAGAGATTGCCATTGTGGCAGCGCAAAACGAGCAGGGTGAAGTGGCGGTATTCCCCGCAGTCGAAATGGATTTTCACCCCGAAGCCAATTTAGTGGAGTTCCTGCTTTGTCCGGCACGGATCTCGCCGCTGGTAGCAGCCGAGGCCGAGGCCTTGGCCGAAAAAGTCATTCGGACCTTCGATATCTGCGGTTTGCTGGCGGTAGAAATGTTCTGGACAAAAGACGGCGAGCTCCTGGTGAATGAAGTCGCACCGCGCCCCCACAATTCCGGCCATCATACGATAGACAGCGCGCATACCAGCCAGTTCGAGCAACATTTGCGGGCCATTTGTGATCTTCCGCTGGGCTCCACAGCCTCGAAAACACCCGTGGCCATCATGCTAAATTTGCTGGGAGAACCCGGCCACAAAGGTCCGGTGCGTTACGAAGGCGTGGAAGCATGTCTGGCCCTGGAAGGGGTGAACATACACCTTTATGGCAAGGCCCTTACTTCTCCGTTCAGGAAAATGGGCCATGTGACCATCACCGCAGAAACTGAAGCCGAAGCCATGAAAAAAGCGAACTTTGTGAAAGAAAAGTTGAAAGTTTGCGCATTCTAACCGTGGTGGGGTTGGGTAAAAAGTCCCAGGGGGACTTTATCTTTGTAGAATCGCCAAAGGATATTTTATCCGTTCCATCGGAACGGTATCTAGTGTTTGTTAGATGCCGTTCCGATAGAACGATAAACAAATTTTATTCGCTAGCGCTACAAAGATATACCCCCTCTGGGGCTTTTTACACAACGCCACACCCATGACCAATGAACAATGACCAATGACCACAATGACCAATCACCACTCCACCAATCACCCCATGGTATCCATAATAATGGGCTCCGACTCCGACCTGCCCGTAATGCAAAAGGCGGCAGACATCCTCACCGAACTACAGGTTCCGTTTGAGATGACCATCGTTTCAGCGCATCGTACCCCGGCGCGAATGTTTGAGTTTGCCAACGGGGCGCACGAGCGCGGCATCCGGGTGGTGATTGCCGGAGCGGGTGGGGCAGCGCATTTACCCGGCATGGTGGCCGCCATTTCACCTTTACCCGTCATTGGTGTACCGGTCAAATCTTCAAACTCCATTGATGGGTGGGACAGCATTCTTTCCATCCTCCAAATGCCGGAGGGCGTTCCGGTAGCTACGGTAGCCCTCAATGCTGCCCGAAATGCCGGAATATTGGCGGCACAAATGCTCGCCACCAGTGATTCAGAGCTGTTAAAACGTATTATTCAATTCAAAAAATCCCTGGAAGCGAAAGTCCTGGAAAAAGCAAAGGCTATGGAGGGGTGATATAGTGATTGATATACTGGTGATAGGAAATTAGCAGTCCACCAGTCTACCAATCCACCGGTCCACCAGTCTACCAATCCACAAGACCATGGCGCACAAACGCAATCGTCGTAAAATATTCAAAAAGGGCCTGCCCCCTGAATCGCTCGTGTACACGGGCCATCGTGAGGATACGCCTGCGAATGTGGTCAGTGTTTCATACACCGAAGCTGCATTTGAAGAAATTCAGGGTTATGTCGCGCCACGCCTGGAAGAAAGGAAAGGTGTACTTTGGACAGATGTGCGCGGTCTTACGGATACAAAATTGATCGAAAAGGTGGGTATGGACCACGGAATTCATGCCTTAGCGCTCGAGGATGTGTTGGATACACAGCAACGTGCCAAACTGGAGGAGTTTGACAATGGCCTGTTTTTTATAGTCCACAATCTGAAAATAGACTGTGTTGCACTTGAACTCCACAGCGAGCAGATCGCGCTGTTTGCAGGCAAAAATTTCCTCGTCTCATTTCAGGAAGACCCAGATGATACTTTTGCTGTGGTGCGCAAGCGTGTCGGGGATGGCATTGGCCGGCTCCGAAGAAAAGGCTCTGATTACCTCGCCTACGCCATCATTGATTTGGTGGTGGACAGTTATTATTCCGTGCTCGACGATCTCGAAGCGCAGGAATTGGAACTGGAAAACGATCTTCACCAGAATGGCGCGGCACACACGACTAAAGCCCGAATGTTCGCACTGAAACGAACAGCCAATGAATTCCGGCATAGATTGCTTCCACTGCGGGAAGCGGTCACGCGATTGCATCGGACCGAGAGCGACCTAATCGACGATAGCAACCGACTCTATTTCCGGGATCTGGTCGACCATGTGGCGCAGATCCTCGATGGTATTGATAATCAGCGGGAAATGTTGGCTAACCTCGAAGCGCTCTATCAAGCCGAAGCTGCCAACCGCCTGAACAATGTGATGCGTTTGCTCACCGTCATCAGCACCATTTTTATCCCGCTCACTTTTATAGTGGGTATCTACGGGATGAACTTCGACTATATGCCTGAACTCCGCTGGCACTATGGTTACTTCATAGTTTTAGGCGTCATGTTTTGCTTAATGATAGGAATGTTGATCTATTTCAGGCGAAAAAGGTGGATTTAGATAACTCTGGATGGGCCACGGATGACGCGGATGAGACACGGATTTATGTTTAAATGGGGAAAATCCGTTCAAATCCGTGTCCAATCCGCGTCATCCGTGGCCCATCTAAAAGTCGTGGCTCATCTAAAGACGTGTTCAATCTCTGGAGCTGAAAACTATAAGTCCAAAATCGTCCTTCCAAAATTTCTATATCATGGTCAGAATTTTCACCCGCATCCTTTTCATATTGGCCTCAGCGCCCATTTTTGCCCAGGAACCGTTAAAAGAAGACCTCGCACCCTGCGGAACACGCGGGGTATCAGATTGGCTGCGCGGATACAAGGCACGACCGCCTGTCTTCGACCGTTCAGAAGATACGCTTTGGGTCGCTTTACAGCCCCATCTTTTGGCCAGAGACAATGGCTCGGGCAGGATTGCTGCCGAAAAATTCATCAACTCCTTTTGCCAGCTTAATGAGGATTTTGCCGCTTCCAACATCCAGTTTTACATCAAAAACGGTTGGAATCTGCTGAATGAAACAGATTGGCATGTACACAGCACCATTCCGGAAGGCATAGAAATGATGCTTACCAACAACGTGCCCGATGCGCTCAATGCCTATTTCGTTGCTGACCCGGCGGGCAATTGTGGCTACAACCTGCCCTACGCCGGTGTGGCCATCGGGCATAGTTGCTCCGGCACAAATGATCACACCTGGTCGCATGAAGCAGGCCATGCGCTCTCTCTACCGCACCCATTCATCGGTTGGGAAGGAAAGACCTACAATTTCAGTGTCCCTACGCCTACCTGGCTAACCTATGATTACACCCACTTCCACGATACGCTGGAAACCCAGGTACCCGCACCCCTTGATACTGCCCTGGTCGAGTTTGTAAACGGCAGCAATTGCGCCCAGGCCGCCGACCTGATCTGCGACACCAAGCCAGATTACCTCAGTTATCGTTGGGAATGCGATGCGCAAAACATGAGTCCGATCAAGCTAAAGGATCCCAACGGTGCAGAATTCTATTCTGATGGCAGTTTGTTCATGTCCTATGCTATGGACCATTGTCAAAGCCGGTTTTCCCCGGAAGAAATTGCCGTGATGCGCGCTACTTTGCTTACGGAAAAATCCAACTGGCTTACCCCCGTCAGGCTGGAACAACCCGTTGAGGAACAGGCAATTGCTATCGAGCCGGTACAAGACCAGATCGTGCCGCCTGTGGGTGCATATTTTAGTTGGAAGCCGGTCCCCAACGCCACGCATTACCTCGTGCAAGCATCACGGTTTGCCAGTTTTTCCTTCAAACAGGTGGATGTAGTGACGACCGACACCTTTTTAACCGCTGGGCTGCTCAGTCCCAATTTGCAGTATTACTGGCGTATCCGGCCCTTCAACGACTGGCACGCCTGCGCTCCATTCAGCTTTTCGGAGACCTTCAAAACTTCCCCGCTCAGCGCAGCTTCCGAACCCGATGCCGACGGGTGGCGTTGTTACCCTTCCCTGCTTTCAGCTGGAGCGCCGCTCACACTCGAAATCCCGGATGCCTGGCACGGCACGGATGCCCAATGCAGTGTATTTGATGCGGGTGGTCGTTTGATCTGGCAATCTAATCTCCTGTTGAATGCTCCGCGCATAACAGCAGAAATCCCCTCAAGCCATTGGCCTGCAGGGATTTATCACCTGATCCTCGTCAGTGAAAAGGGTGCGAAACGCTGCGCAATGGTAGTGGGACCAAGGATTTAAGATATAAGATTACATGATTTAAGATTTTAGAGGTGAGGCGCCAGAGCAAAATACACTACGAGGGCTCCCGATCTAAAATCTTAAATCATGTAATCTTATATCTTAAATCATTTTTTCGTGGGGTTTTCCTAAAGTCAACAACATTGCCCTTTTGGGGTAGGGGGTGCGACCATGGATTGACATACAGAATACTGTGTCAGCCGAAATCAATCGTCCCAATCGAACCAATCGTCCCAATCGAATCAATCGTCCCAATCGAACCAATCGTTCCAATCGGCTCAATCGTCCAAATCGGCTCAATCGTTCCAATCTACATCACCATCTCCAAAATCTCCGGCGTATTCACGTCTTTGAAACTGGGTAGATGCAATTGATAAAACTGCAGGAATTTATTCAGCAAAACCTTGCGTTGCGGGCGACTGAGTGGAATTTCATGCACCAATTCCAGGGGCGATTTCAGTAAGGCGAGCATTTGCCGGGCTTGATTCGGCTCGAGCAGAAACGATTGTGGTGGCGGCATACGGGTGAATTCACCGTCTTTCAGGTCATAAAACAGATCGCCGTCTTCTTCCGGGTCCTGGGGCTGAAAACCCAGAAATCCGGACAAGCCCAATAAAAAGTGCAAATGCAAATTGGCGATCGGGTGGGGTGTTACATCCAGCCAGCGCAGGTGGCCCAGTAAAAAATCGAACAACTCGCGGTTTTCCTCCTCTTCGTGAATGCTTTTTCGGCAAACTTCGGCCATAAAAAGCGCTACAGCGCCGCGGGTTATGTCGAAGGGTATGGCAGTCCAAACCTCGGCGGCCCGTACCTCCTTCAGTCGGTTGGCGCCTGATCCCTCGTGATGGTAGGCGACCAGGTCCACGACCGTCATGGACTGAAAAAGGTTGAAAGGCATACGCGCCTTTGCCGTACGAACACTGCCCCCTATGAAAGAGCACAGTCCTTTTTCTTCGGTGAAAATATCGGCGATGACGCTGGTCTCGCCATATTTTACGGTTCGGAATACGATTCCTCGGGTTTTTAATAGCACCTTATTTCTTAATTGAGCTCGAGTCCAGCTTTTCCGTCACAAAATAGATGATCCGGGTAAGCCATTTGGCCGTGTCTGGTTCTTGTCCTGGATCCGTGATGTATTCCTCCATGGCAGGCGGTATGGACTGAAGTTTTTTCTCTTCCATATATTCTTCTATAGCGCCGTGCGCCACTGAGGTCAGGGCATAATCACCGAAATACTCGACCAGCAATGCTTTCCCGCCGATACTGAAGATTTCTACATCATTGGCCGTTTTAACCAGTTTGTCGAGCGGGATAGCAGCGGCCATTTCGGTTTTCATGGCCACGGTGTCGAAACTCCAAAAGAATCCGCAAGGCGGGCCGGTCATTTTTGCGCCCGCTTTTTCTGATTCCAGAATAGCTTTCTCGAAATTTTCACCGAAAAACTGCGGTATGTTTTGAAGATCAACCACTTCGCGCACCCCTGCGTAATACGTCACGGGCCTTTCCGTTTCTTTGACCACATAGCCCCGGTATTCTTTCGGGTTGAGCGCTTCACAGTATTTTTTAAGGTTGGCCAGGCCGTTTCCGTAGTCTTTTCCGACATAGGCATTAATATCGGTCAACATTCCCCCGGCCCGCATCAGGAAAGGAAGGTGCATGTCCAGCACCCAGGTGATCTTCGTTTTTTGACTGTCTCCTTCGACCAAAAAATAGGCAGGGGAGCGGCCCAGTCCAAAATCGATCTCATAATCCAACCGATCCGGTTTAACCGACACAATTTTCTGGTAGCCGGTCCCCACATTTTTATTGGTACTGTTCCATTTGTACACAGTTCCAAGCTCCCCATCGGGACCTTCAATACTGGTTTTCATTTCAGGATCCATGAAATGCCAGGGCGACCAGTTGGTGATATTTTTAAACAAACGTACCTGCTCGTACACGGTTTCGCGTGGCGCTTCGATCTCCATGCTCCGTTCAATGCGGTAGGATTTTTTTGCAAAAAGGCTTAGTATTAGCCATAAGGCGCCTATCCCAAGTACAATGTAAAGAAGGTATTTCAGTACTTTCATCGTATGAAAAGTTGGTTAATGAATTTAATGGTGGCTTTAAAACAACTCCAATTGTTCGTTCGCAGGAAGCAACTGAAATGAACGGCGGTGCCAGGGAGAAATGCCGTGTTGCCGGATGGCTTCCCGGTGGATCGCTGTGGGATATCCTTTGTTTTTTTGCCAGTGATATTGTGGGTGCTCCCCGTGCAGACGGAGCATGGCCTCATCGCGATGGGTCTTCGCCAGAATTGAAGCAGCCGCAATGGATGCGTATTTACTGTCGCCTTTTACCACACAAAGATGCGGCGTGGCAGGGTAGGGGTGAAATTTATTGCCGTCCACCAGAATGAATTGTGGTCGGGTGGCAAGCAGGTCAAGCGCGCGGTGCATGGCAAGCAAGGAGGATTTCAAAATGTTTATCCGATCAATTTCTTCGGCGCTTACTTCGGATACTGCCCAGGCAAGGCTTTCTTTTTCAACGACTTCGCGCAGAAGATCCCGCTGGTGTTCGGTTAATAGTTTGGAATCGTTGAGCAAAGGATGGTGAAAATCTTTGGGCAATACAACCGCTGCGGCAAATACCGGACCAGCCAGACAGCCCCGTCCGGCTTCGTCGCAGCCGGCCTCTAAGCCTTCGGCCTGATGGAATGGTAGCAGTGCCATGGGGCGAAGGTCGCAATTTTGAACGGACGGGTAGACAAGGAGTTTAAAAACAGGAAAATGTAAAACAGGAGAACAGGAAAATTTAAAACTTTTAAATAAAAATGACCGCCTCCGCATTTTTGGCCTGCTTTTTGCAAACGCTCCTGCATTCTTTAATCCTTCCGTTGTAATAATGGATTTCCCGGTAAAGAGCCCTTCCAAGGCTCAATTTCTGACATCACCAATTGTTATTTTACCTATGAATGTTTGCACACGCAACACATTTATTAGCCTATGGCTTTTATTTGGAGCAGTAGCACTGTCGGCGCAAGGGGCATGTTTCTATTTCCCTACGATCAACAATGCCGCGCCAGGAAGCAACAAGCTCATGCCGCTCAAGGTCGTGAACCTTGATAGCATTGTGGCCATGCAATTGGTCATCCGTTGGGATCCTCAGGTCCTGAAATTCCTCACCATAGATATGTTTGGCCTCCAGGGTTTAAACCTTGGCAATTTCAACACCTCCCGTGCAATTGACAGCGGCTACGTCCGCCTGCAATGGGAAGGACCGACGTCTATTCCGCCCGGCACCTCCGTTGCCGACAGCAGCACCATCTTCCGTATGCGATTTAATGTGATCGGGCCTGTCTTGAGCAGCTCCCCCGTCATTGTCACAGAAATACTTGATTTCCCACCCCTGAATTTTGAACTGGTTAAGGTGAAGCCGGATACGAGTAACGTTGTTTACACCATGAAAGATAGCTGTATTACGAACGGTTTTATTGCCGTGGGATATACCGTGGCAACCAACGAACCAGGCGACAACGAGGTTGCCCTTTCGATCTCTCCTAACCCATTTTCGGTATCCGCTCAATTTCAATTTGAATTGACAGAAACGGCTGACGTTCAAGTGTTTATCACCGATGCGTTGGGCCATATCGTGTTTGAAAATAACTTTTTTCAGCTTCCAACAGGCCAACATGGCATGGTAATTGAAAAAGATAAACTTGGTGCGCCGGGACTTTATTCCCTCACGCTCCAGGCCGGTCAGAAGATCGCCACACGCCGCGTCGTTCTTTTCTAAGTCCCAAATTTCCATCATCCAATTTCTCTCACCCACACTCCGCTGTTAAAGAATATGAAACCGATTTTAGCTCAGATTTTTACAGGTTTATTCCTGTTGCTTGCCTCGCAAGCCTTCGGTCAGCCCACGATGACTACTAATTTTGTGGTCACACAGCCCGCTGGAGCACCCGATTACCCCATCGGCACCCCCATCGTGATCGAACTTCGCGTGACGAACTTCACGAACATCGAGTCGATGCAGTTTCCCATCACTTACAACAAAGCCGCGTTGCGCTTTGACTCACTCAACGAGTCTGTCTTCTCCAACTGGAGCGCGGGCAACTATGTTTCTTTGCCAGCCGCAGGCAAGATCACCATCTCCTGGGATGGTTACACCAATGGCGCAGCCATGCCGTTTTCTTTTCCCAATGGAACAGCGATCTTCAAGTTGCACTTCACTTCGATTGGGAATGGCCTTTCTATTATCAATATTTCCGGCTCCACAACACCCCCTATAGACTTAGCAGGTGTTGTCGGAGGCATGAACGGACAAATGATAATTTTGAACTACCAAAGTGGTGGTACACCAGAGTTGATCCTGGGCACTGGCAACCCGCCGCCTCCGCCGCTGGTGGGCTTTAAAATTGTCGCCAACCCGATCTATATCCCACCAGGCGAACGTGGCTGTATGCCGGTGACCGTCAATGACTTCGACGGTATTCAGTCCATGCAATGGGTATTGCACTGGGATAAGACGGTATTAACGTATGAATGTACCCGTAGATATGGCCTTTCTGGCTTGTTTAGCAGCGATATCAACGAAGTACCCTCCGGGGGTAATCAGGGTAATCTGGTATGTGCCTGGGCTGACCCCGTTGGCAATGGCGTAACGCTCACGGACGGTGCACGCATTGTAGATGTCTGCTTTAAAGCCATTGGCGCCCCGGGCGCAAGCAGTACAATAACCATTGACAGCACGGGTCTTGATCCAACAGTAGGTTATGCAGAAGCTTATGCCACTGCGCTCCCCTTCCCCGTAAATGTTTGGACCAATGCCACGCACCCCAATGGCACCTCTGGCGTAAGCGCTCCTGTTAAGATCATTGTAGCCACCCCTCCGCCTACCGATGTGACTTACACGGTGGATAAGAAAGAATATGCGCCCAACACCGTAGGTTGTGTCGCGGTGAAAGTTAAAAACTTTGGCAGCATCACCAGCTCAGAATTTGCGCTGTCCTACAATCATACTGAACTGACCTATGCTTCGGTGCAATATGGCACAAACCCCCTGAACTTACAGGTTTCCAACATTACGCATGTTCCGTTTAACCCGGCTAACCCAACTAACCCAGCCGCTGTCAAATTCTTTTGGGTTAATGCCAATGGCGCTACGGTGACCAATGATTCCTCTATTTTCTCGGTTTGCTTCACCGTAATTGCGCCTGCGGGCACTACTTCCAACATCAGCTTTACCAGCACTCCTTGCCCGGCGGTAACGGGTATTGGCACTGCAAAAGCCTTAGGCGGTGTTTCGATGGCGAGTGCAAATGGATGGATAAAGTCCACGGATGCGGTGAAAGTTTTTGCTTTTCATGTCAACTGTAATGGTGGCAATACCGGCAGCCTCACCATTGACAACGGTACCGGACCTACGCCAACAGGCTATTCCTGGGCAGGTCCGGGTACCTTTATGGCCACGTCACAAAATATCGCGGGCCTTGCTGCCGGTACCTATACCGTAACAGTCACCTACGCTGGTGGAAACACAGTGGTTTCGACCAATACGATCACCCAACCGCCCGTCCTCGACGAAACCCATATCGTTAACACCGTTTCTTGCTTTAACGGCAGCAATGGCGCCATCAACCTGACGCCAACCGGCGGTACAGCGCCCTATACTTTTGCGTGGGCACACGGTTCTAATGCCGAGGACCCCGCTGGACTTCCAGTGGGCGTTTATACGGTTACCATCACAGACGCAAAGGGATGTTCCATGGTGGAAGCAAATATTATAGTATCGGGCTTTGTTGCGATCTCGCTCCTAACCCCGGCCGTTGTTACACCGGTCACTTGTGCAGGTCTTTCTACGGGTGGTATTGAGATCAACCCAACCGGAGGTGCAGGCAACTATACTTACGACTGGAGCCACAACGGCCCACAAACGCCGGACACGGATCCTAAAAATCTAACCGGCATGCCTGCGGGCGCCTATACCGTGACCGTGACCGATGGGAACGGTTGTACCATGAGCTTCCCGGCCATTACCATCACAGCGCCACAGCCGCTGGTGATCGGCCAGGTGACCAAAACAGATGTAAAATGCTTTGGCACGCCTACGGGCACAGCTACCGCTCAGACAACGGGGGGCACCGGCACCTACAGCTATTGCTGGAGCACCGGTGTTAATCCATGTGCATCGCTAACGAATCCGGCCAGCCTTGGAGCGGGCACCTATACCCTGATCGTGACCGACCAAAATGGCTGCACGACCAATATGTCCAATGTAGTAATTATGAATCCGCCCAGCGCGCTTTCCGTAACGGGTACTACCACGCCATCTCCTTGTTTTGAGCAGGCTTCCGGCGGTATCTGTACCACCCCTGTCGGCGGTTGGGGCAACTACACCTACGCCTGGACAGGCCCCATTGTTCCTCCGGCAATTTCATGCCCAAGCAACATTCCTGGCGGACAATACACCGTCACCGTTACGGACGGCGGCCAATGTACAGTTACCCAATCCTTTACGGTAACCGGAGCACCCGCCATTTCAGCGAACACGATGATTACGCACGTCAGCTGCTTTGGCGTGAACAACGGCGGCATCAACCTTAACCTGTCGGGTGGAAATCTACCGCATTCAGTGGTTTGGAGCAATACAACACTTACCGGACCTTCTATTGGCAACCTTACTCCAGGCGCTTACCAGCCTACGGTAACGGATGGACAAGGCTGCACCAAAATTTTCGCTGCAATCGTGGTGAATGGGCCAGCTGGTCCTATTAATACGAACGCTGCGGTGATCACTGAAGCCAACCAAAACGGTGGCGCCATTGACCTCAACCCGGCAGGGGGCACCGGTAACCCGAATACCTGGTTTTATAGCTGGACCGGCCCGAATGGTTTCACAGCGACTACCCAGGACATTTCTGGTCCGCTGGTGGTTGCGGGGAATTACACTGTGACCATCACAGATTCCAACGCCTGTACGCTCAGTTTTATTTTTGCGGTACCGGAGGGCAATGTGGTGTTCAACACCGTAATTGATTCTGTAAAAAATGCCTGCAACAATGATGGATGTTTCTACTTTACCCTCCCTCAGACAGCTGCAAACCAAAAACCCTTCACGATCAACTGGGGTTTTGGAAGTGTCCCGACCAATTCGCTTACCCCTTCTATTTGTGGTCTCAGTGCAGGACCTTATAGCATCACGGTGACTGCGGCAAATGGAAACTCGGTCGTGCTTACTACATTCGCTGATGGCGTTACCCCGCTGGTAGTCATCCCATTACAAGCTGCCAGTGTGGATGCAGAGAGAACCAATCCTTTTGATGCGCAACAGGATGGCACCATCGAATTAACGCCAACCGTTACCGGCCCGCTCACCTATCAGTGGGGCGCACCGATTAACTCTACTTCAAATCTGGTAACGGGTCTTGACTCCGGACTGTATGTGGTGACCATCACAAATTCTGTTTCTGGATGTACGTCAGTACGCACTTACCAGTTGAAACGCCAATACCCGAATCTGATAGTTTCCACCACTTCCGTAACCAATCCAAACTGTGGTTCGGTTGCTTCTGGCGCTATCGATCTCAAAGTAACGGGCGGTAACGACCCTTACGAATACAGCTGGACGGGCCCGAACGGCTTTGTGTCCGATTCACAAGATATCACCGGTTTGATGCCGGGCTTCTACTCCGTGACGGTGACGGATTACAACGACACCATAAAGATTCAAACCTTCAACCTTACTTCCCTATCAAATCTCGCCATCACCAACGTAAACGAAACCTCCCTCTATCCCAGCGGACACCAGGTGAGTGGCGCCAACATGTGTGACGGTGAAGCATCGGTGGTATTTATCGCCGGCGTAGGAAACACCAGCATCGTTTGGAGCAATGGCGTAACGGGCATTGATAACAGCACCCTTTGCGGCGGCGCTTACTCGGTTACGGTGACCGATGTTACTGGTTGTTCCTCTGTATGGACCGGGGATCTGACCGCTCCTCCTGCGATCACCCCTACTCAGGCATCGGCGGGTGTGCGTTGTTTTGGCGATTGTAATGGTACCGCCAAAGTATTTGTGCAAGGTGGATTTGCTCCTTACAAGGTTGAGTGGTCTACTGGCCAAACTGACCCTGCTATTTTCCCGAACGGCTTCTCGCAGGCGGTGAACCTTTGTGGCGGCGATTACACGGTGACCATTACGGACAAAAATTTTGTAGAGATTGTTTACACGGTCAACGTACCGGAGCCTGCTGAGATCGTGGCGACTTTTGAGGCTACCACTCCCCGCAGCTTCAATGCCTGCGACGGCGAACTTTTGATCGATGCAACAGGTGCAGTTGCGCCCATCACCTATGTTTGGTCCGGCAGTTTCGGCCACAGCGGTACGGGCGAACGCGCGGACAATCTTTGCGCTGGCGAGTTCGTGGAATTCTACATCACCGACGCCAATGGTTGCACCGCTTATGTTTTCGATACGGTACCGTTTCCTGAAGACGGTTGCTTCCGGGTTAGCCCGGTCCTCACCCCAGGTCAGCAGGACGGCAAAAACGACAACGTATACATCACCTGCATTGAAACGACGCTGGAAAATCACATCGAGATCTACAACCGTTGGGGCCAACTCGTCTTCCAGACCGATGGTTATACCAATCAGGATGCCGATCGCGAGCACAACTGGAATGGCCTTACGGATTCAGGGGCTTCCTTGGCCGAAGGGGTGTACTACTATGTGCTTACCTACACGTTCATCAATGACTTAGGTCAACAGATCGAAGGCGTACGCAAAGGCGCGATCAATTTGCTTCAATAAATTTGTTGAGGGGGTTCAAAAATCTGTGTTGTTTTTGGGCCGCGCGCCCCCTACCCCTAAAGGGCAATGTCGTTGACTTTAGGAAAACCCCACAAAAAAAATGATTTAAGATATAAGATTACATGATTTAAGATTTTAGAGGTTAGGCGCCAGAGCGAAATACCCAGCGAGGGCTCCCCATCTAAAATCTTAAATCATGTAGTCATAAATCTTAAATCCTTTAGTCAACACTTTCTACATCCTCCACCCCTCAACCATTCCTCTCATCCACACCCACCTACGCCTCCGCTGCCATTAAGACTATGGCGGATAAAAGGCTTCGGCGGGTAAAAACTCGGTTTAAAATGAAAAAGATACTTTTTACCCTGCTTTTCGGTTGCAGCGCACTCGCTGCATTTGCTCAGGAACAAGCCATTTACTCACAATACCACGCTTTTCCGGTACTCATCAACCCTGGTTATACCGGTTTTGAAAACCAGCACCAGTTCATTGCCAACTACCGCAGCACCTGGACGACTTTCCCGGAAAAGCCCAGCACCTACACGCTGATGTATAATGGCCCGGTGGGCGATAAACTCGCGCTTGGCGGCGCACTTTTCTCCGACAACGCGGGTAAAGTGAGCACCACCAAACTCCAGATCAACTACGCTTTCCGATTCCAGGTCAAGAAAGTGCGTATTGGACTCGGTCTTTCCACGGAGTTCATCAACCGCAAAGCCGACGCAGCCCTGCTCAACGATCCGCTCGTGGAACGCAATGACGACGTGCTCGAAAGCCTGGTAGACGGCCAGCAGATCTTTGATGCTTCGCTCGGTGGTTACGCGGTCCACGACGACAAACTTTTTGTTGGACTTACCTTGCCCAACACCATTCGTACACGCCTGGATCAGGCCCCAGTGGCTGAGGAAGAGGAAAGCAACAGAAATTTGTTTGAACACTACATCTTCCAGATGGGCTACAAATTCGACAATGCAGATCAAAACTTCAAGATCGTGCCCAGCATCACGATGCGTAAGATCCGCGACACCCCTTATCAGATCGATTTGAATATCCAGGGACGTTTCCTCGATGAAAAACTCATTGCTGGTCTCACCTTCCGTCCGGGCAACAGTGGCGCGGCCATTTGTATGCTGGGCACAAAACTGAGCCAGTTCCAGTTTTTCTATTCCTACGACCTCTCACTGTCCAATTTCCAGCGCTACACCGGTGGCTCGCACGAATTGAGCATGGCTTATACATTCAATCGTAAGGCCAAAGTGATTTCGGCTACTCCATCTGCACCGACGCAAAAATAAATGATTGCGGGCTGCGCTACGCTTTATTGACC
>JAUSMG010000306.1 GCA_030645295.1 Saprospiraceae bacterium
TGGCGGCCTCGGCAGTATTGAGCGGGGCGGGGCGGGTTGTTTCCCAATAGTCCTTGTCTACCACCTTTGCTGTGGTGGGCAAGGCCACGATTTCAGAAACATTCCCGCGCAATACGGAGTCCGGAAGAATTGGATTGATAAGCGGCATGCGGTGTGTCACGAATCGCTGCGCTACCATGCCCACCCCCTTTTTATTCAAGCCAAAATGCATCCGATAATCCTCCATCGCCATCACCCACTTCCCAGAGGGCAGGAGTTGAAAATCCTGTTCCACCACCAATTCCTTTACCCAGTTCAGGTTAATATTTGGGTTAATTGAAAAGTTGATGCGCGTAACTGCATAAGTGCTGTCGAGTGCGATATACAGGTCGCCCTGGAGCAGCATATCCAGTTTATTTTTGGGATAAAACTCAAGTCGTATAATTTTTTTCCCAGCCTCTTCGATCGTGTCTGCGGAATAATAGCGGTAAAAAAGTGGCGCGTTTTTGGCGATCGGACTCATGAATTGATCGGAAAGCATATTTACATAATTGTTGTAAATATCCACATCCTGATACAAATATTGCAAGCCCTTGTCCAAGCCTTCATCATCTACCATTTCTCCAAAACGCACTGATTTTGAAGCCTTTATGTACTTTTTCCATTGCTTTGGATCCGATTGACTAAAGTAGTCCATCACGTTTTCCTGCAAAAAAATGGGGGTCACCGGCAAGCCGGCAAGTTTGGTGGTGTCGATGTTTTCAAACACGAACCGCATGGGGCGGAGAAAGCGGCTGGTTTTTAGTTTTTCGTTGAGATTGCTGAGGCCGAGGAATATTTTCTCGTATTGCTCATCCTGGTAGGTAGCAAGATCGGCGATATGGTTCTTGTCGCGGTTGGCAATGACCAGTTCTATAAGCTCCACCACCGGATTGTCTTTCCGTTTGTATTTTTGGGCTTTTATGGTCACTTCTTCCAATTGCGTTGCCGCTGGAGCCAACACCACATCGATCGTTTGTTGTTCGCCAGTTTTTACAGGCAGCACTTGCGTCACATACCCAAGATAATTGAATTGTATTTTGGTAATTTTTTGCTCTGTTCGGAGCAGGTAAAAACCATTTTCATCGGACCGGGTACCTGCGGTAAAACCCGGTGCAGCGACACTTACAAATGCCAAACCCTCTTTGGTTTCCGCATCCGTGACTTTACCCTTCACGATGGTGAGAGTTGGTTTTTGGGAAAAGACAGCGGTAATGGGAATAAAAAAAAATAAAGCGATAACCGCCCAATAATTAGAGCGCATGAGGAGTAGTTTTTATTGCGAACTGCAAAGATGCTCATTTTTGATCCAACAAAAACTTCCGCACCATATTGAGTGCGTAGACGCCTGTGAGTTGAATATTTTTAGCCCGGTCTCGTCCAAAAATATGCCTGGCAACCTGCGTCCGCTGACCATCACTCACCGCCATCCACACGGTACCTACAGGTTTTTCAGGGGTGCCACCGCCGGGGCCTGCAATGCCAGAGATCGCAAGCGAAACATCTACCCCCAGGGTCACCCTGGCGCCTTCCGCCATTTCGCAAACCGCCTCCTCGCTCACTGCTCCAAAAGTTTCAAGCGTTGAAGGCTTGACGCCCAACAACTTGCTTTTCATTTCATACGAATAACTCACGATCGAGCCTGGAAAGTAATCCGAGGAACCCGGCACCAGCGTGATCAGGTGCGCCACGTAACCGCCCGTGCAACTTTCCGCCGTACCAAACTGCTTGCCCTGCTGACGCAAAAGATTACCCACTACTTCTTGCAGACTTTGTTCCGCTTCTCCAAAGACCAGATCCGGGATCAGCGCATATAATTCGGCCTTTTTAGTCTCTAATTCTGCCGCCAAACGCGATTCTGCGTCTGGGGTGACTTCGCCAGGCCAATTGCCGCTGAGGCGCAGTCGGACAAGACCCAGGCTGGGCAGGTAAGCCAGTTTGATGTGGTCGGGCAGATGGTCTTCAAAAGCTTCAATGCGTTTGGCAATAACGGTTTCACCCTCGCATGCGGTCTGCAGCGTGCGGTGCGCTATCGGGCGACTGACGAACCGGGCTTTTAGGCGGGGCAACACCTCGTGCGTCATCAGATATTCCATCTCAAAGGGCACACCAGGCAGGGAAATGAACACTTGCCCGTCGCGCTCAAACCACATCCCGGAGGCTGTGCCGACTTTGTTGGGCAGCACAATGGCTTTATCGGGCAACATAGCCTGGCTACGCAGCATTTCGGTGGATACCGGACGGTTTATTTTTTGAAAATAAGCGGCTATCCGATCATACACTTCCTGGTGAAAAACCAATTTACCCTCAAACATTTCCACGAGCGTGGACTTGGTAATATCGTCCTTGGTAGGCCCTAGTCCACCCGTCATGATGACAATTTGGGCCGTAGTAGCGGCGTGTTCAATACCGGCCACAATGGCTTGCCGCAAGTCGCCCACGCTGCTTTTGCCCATTACGGCAATGCCGCTGAGGTTGAGTTGGCGGCTCATCCAGGCCGAATTGGTGTCAACAATTTGGCCGATGAGGATTTCATCGCCGATGGTCATAAGGTGTGCGGTCATGCGCGTAGTGGTTGGTGGATCGTTTACCCGCCTTCGGTCGCCGTAGGCTTGCCGCAGGTGAACCGTAGCCTTCCCGCCTGCCATGGTTTGGTGGGCAGGGGCGAAGGAGGGGTGGATTGATGGATCGGGCGGTAATATCCGGGCTATCCACGAAACCATTCCTTCAACATTTTTCGCATGGAACAAGCATCACCTGCAAGAGTTTTGAGAGAACCGTTTTATTCAGGCTACTGAATGGGCTTCTTTTACATTTTCACGTATGGCCTTCACTTTTTTGCCGAAATAAAC
>JAUSMG010000076.1 GCA_030645295.1 Saprospiraceae bacterium
TTCTCTTCTACAAATTTTTCCAGATTTTCAGGATACTCCTTGGTATGTTCGTACCGGATAATGTCAGTGCTGGTCACGATGCCTAAAAGTTCGTGCGCATCATTCACAATGGGCACTGCGTGGAAAAGGTGACGGGTCAGGACATCGGCTACTGCGCCAAGGTGCTGGTCGGGGTCAAGGGTTGCAACCCTCCGGGTCATTACCTCGCTTACCTTTAATCTGCTATATTCTTCGGCAGATTTTCCGAGTTTGAACATGTCCCAGGAAGTAACCATGCCCACCAATTTTTTACCATCCAGAATTGGAATGTGGTGAATGTGCTTGCTGAGCATGATATCGCGTGCTTCTCCAAGCGTATTATCTGGATTAAGGGTGATGACATCCTTCGTCATGTGCGATTGTACAGATTCGTTCATCATAGGCCGTCAAATATTTTTTTTGTGAAACGGAATTAGTTAGCCCCGAAAGTATGACGCTTGCCCGCTTATTACCAAAGTTAAACCCAAGTTGTTCTAAAAATTTTAAACAAAGCATGAAATTGCCTTGTAAATGTTCATTTTCAGATAAGAATTTTCATTATTTGCAGCGGTGTTTAACGGTAGATGTGATGATTTGATGACTTTTGCAAATTGCTTTAATTCGAGCAATTTTCCATTTTTCATTTCAATCTTATCATTTTGAAAAAAAATGCAATTCCAGGGTTAGCTTTTTTGATGTTTTTCATATCTTGTCAATACGAGCCGCAAAACCTTGTAAATCAAAATAATGTGACGAATAAATCTGCCAAACCTTCCTATGCGATCGCCATTCATGGCGGTGCAGGTGCAATTCGGCGCTCCGAGATGACCCCTGAAAAGGAAGCAGCCTACCGAACTGCCCTTGACTCAGCGCTTACCATCGGGGAAACGATTTTAAAAAATGGCGGTACCGCATTGGATGCCGTTGAAAAAACCATCTCCTATCTTGAAGACTGTCCGCTATTTAATGCCGGGCGGGGTGCCGTTTTTACCCATGAAGGCAAAAATGAACTGGATGCGAGCATTATGGACGGTTTTACGCAAAAGGCTGGCGCGGTTGGCGGGGTCACAACGGTGCGTAATCCTATCCGACTGGCGCGTTCAGTCATGGAAAAATCTCCCCATGTACTCCTGACCGGGACCGGAGCGGAGCAATTCGCCACGGAAAATGGCTTTGAAAAAGTGGATCCCAAGTGGTTCTTCACTCAAGACCGGTGGAATTCTTTGCAATCTGTGCTCGAAGCAGAAAAATCACAGGGGAAAACGGGGAATCTCGAACGACCAGAAGATCCTGACAAAAAATTGGGCACGGTCGGTTGTGTAGCCCTGGATCAAAAGGGCAACCTTGCCGCAGGGACCAGTACAGGCGGCATGACCAACAAACGCTGGAATCGCTTGGGAGACTCTCCCATCATCGGAGCCGGCACCTATGCGTCCAATGATGCTTGTGCGGTTTCTTGCACAGGGCATGGTGAATATTTTATCCGGTATGCAGTTGCCTATGATGTTTGGGCGCGTATGAGCTACGGTAAAGCAAGCCTGGCAGAAGCTACCGATGCTGTAATCAATCAAAAGCTGAAGGAAAAAGGCGGTGAAGGCGGCCTAATCGCGGTGGACAAAAACGGCAATATTGCTCAGCCTTTCAATTCCGAAGGCATGTACCGGGGCTGGGCAAAGCCTGGCGAGCGAAATGTGGCAATTTACCGGGATTAAACCTCCCAATATCCAATATCTCAATATCCCAATATCCAATATCCCAATATCCCACTCTACTTCTGTGAAAAAAGCACCGAAAGGGTAGACTCGTCCGGACTAATCACCCGATCGATCCGCACAAAAACACCGGGTTGTACTTCACGGTCCTGCCCGATGCTCATTTCATTGCGGCGAAGCTCGATGATGTCACCCCAGTCTTTTAGGGCGGCCTGTTTGGGTGAAAAAGTGCTCAGGAACACGAATTGTCGCGAAGCCTCTTTCATCCAGAATGAATCTGGCTGCGCAGCATAATCTCCCTTCACGGTAAAGCGGTATTCCTGTTTGGTTTCTCCACAAACCTCCTGACCGATTTCCAGTAAAACTCCCCGATCGAGCATGATGCTTTCGAGTGATTGGGAACCTTCTTTTTCAAAATTGTATTGTACCACGTGGGGTAGATCTTTGGAAAAAATAGGTTCTGGTTTGTACTTGCAGCTGGGTTTATTCTGGCAGGCAGAAAGCAGGATGAGTGCGGCAAGTGCAGGGATTCCCCTTGTCTTTTTCATTTTAAATATTTGATTTTGAATCTACTGTGAGATAAGGCATCGCTGGATTCCCATGATTCATTTATATGTGAACGTAATGAATAAATGACCTTCACTTCACAGGTTCGGGCGGCAAAAGTAGGTAGTTTTGTGCCGCTTAAAAACTGCCAACTACCAACTGCCAACTGCCACTGCCAACTGCCACTGCCAACTGCCAACTGCCACTGCCAACTGCCATGTCGAACCTGCTAATCCGCAACATACGAACCCTCATCCAGGCCGAAACCAGTCGCCGCGCCCTCGTCAAGGGCGCTGACATGGCTATCATCCCGGTGCTGCACCATGCCTACCTGTTAATCGAGAACGATCGGATCGCAGCTTTTGGTCCAATGGCGGAATGCCCTGAACGCGCTGACGAGGTCATAGACGCTACCGAGCGACTCGTATTGCCTTCCTGGTGTGATTCTCATACTCATATTGTTTTCGCGGCCACGCGGGAGGAAGAATTTGTAGACAGGATTCGGGGGCTCTCCTATGAAGAGATCGCTGAGCGCGGAGGCGGAATTCTGAATTCAGCGCGAAAATTGCAGGCTGTCAGTGAGGACGAACTTTTTGAAGGCGCCTGGGGACGATTACAGGAGGTCATCGGTATGGGTACCGGAGCCATTGAAGTAAAAAGCGGATATGGCCTTACCCTCGAAAGCGAATTGAAAATGTTGCGGGTGGTGCGGCGTTTAAAAGAATGTTCTCCTATTCCTGTGAAGGCTTCATTTCTGGGTGCGCATGCCATACCGGCAGCCTATAAATCCCGCCGGGAGGAGTATATCTCTCTGGTGATCAACGAAATGTTGCCCCGGGTGGCGGCGGAAGGACTGGCTGATTACTGTGATGTTTTTTGTGATAAAGGCTTTTTTACACCCGAAGAAACTGATCTGATATTAAAGGCGGGTTGGAAATGGGGATTGAAACCAAAGATCCACGCCAATGAACTCGGGTTAACAGGCGGGGTGCAGGTGGGCGTTGCAAACCAGGCCATTTCGGTGGACCACCTTGAATACACGAGCGAAGCCGAGATTGAGGCGCTTAAAAATAGCGACACACTCCCGACGCTGCTGCCCGGCTGTGCGTTCTTCCTGGGCATCCCGTTTGCCCCGGCGCGAAAAATGATGGACGCAGGGTTGCCGGTAGTGCTGGCTTCCGACTATAACCCGGGCTCATGTCCTTCGGGAAATATGCCGTTCGTAGTTTCCCTGGCTTGTGCCAAAATGAAGATGCTTCCAGAGGAAGCGGTGAATGCTGCGACACTCAATGGAGCGCGTGCAATGGAGTTGGAGGCGGAATTTGGAACCATTGCTGTCGGGAAGATTGCAAATGTCTTCATAACAAAACCGATGTTGTCACTTGCCGGACTTCCCTACGCCTTTGGCAGCAAGGTTGTAGAAGCGGTAGTACTGCGCGGGAAGCGGCACTGAAGATAAGATAAGCGGTTGACAATAAAAGGCCTACATAACGCGTTTCGGCGCGTTTTTGGGTTCAAGCGCCTGTTAAAGTACATAATTTGTTTCATTTCAAATATGTCGTATCGGCGGCGTTTGTCTACTTTTGCGGCTTTACCCGCCATAGCCCGTTTAGGGCGAAGGCGGGTTCGTCCCCTAAACACCATTGACTTGTTCCACTGAGTGTTAAAACCGCTCCACCCAAACAGCAATCCAAAGCCCCATTGAATCTTCTGCATATTGTTGCAAAACAAACCATCCCATCGAGAAATCCCGTATTCGGTTTCATTATCCATCAACCTTTGTTAAATTTTTTTCTACTGATGCACAGACTTCTAATCCCTATGCTCGCATGCATTTTCTTTGGCATGCCTGCGCTTTTGCGCGCCCAGGTCGCTCATGAAATTCAATACCTGCCCTTTGATCTTAAGCATGTAAAAACATCATCCCCAACCCCTGAAATGCCTTGCGGCAGTGCTGGAACCTACACATTCGGGCAATTTAATGGCTTCAGCAACGACCTTGCGCCATCGCCCATTTTCCTTTGCTTCGGTGATTCACTGCTGGTACAGCACAACAACGACGCCGACCTGAGTGGCGATCCCAATGCCGCTACACCAGCAGGTATTGCGTTTGCTTTTTTTGACTGTCCGCCAACCATCATGGGGCCAACCCTTCAGGCTATTGGTGAAATCCCTGGTCCGGGCGACCCCTGCGTTTTGTCGGGTTCCGCAAATGGTCTCTATATTACTCAGGCAGTTCCCAATGGAGGCGGCACCTGGTTTTTCAACAGCGGTGCACTGCAGACTACCTTTAACATGGGGCAACCTCTTTCGTTGTTTTTTGCCCCCATCACAGTAGATAATTTTGCTGCAAACACTTACGAATCTGCTCAGGTGGGCTTTCCTCCCGGCCCCTGTGTGGCGTTGAATACAGCGGAAGCTTTTGAAGTGGTTTATTTGAATGAAATCACCGCCACCGGCATCGATAACAACTTTGGCAACGACTGCCTGGGCCGTTTTACGGTCCGCGGAGGTTACCCACAGTACGATGGCAATGCAGTGTATAACATCAGCATAACCCTCGCTGGCAACCCTTCCGTAAAGGCGATCGTGCACACTTCTGCATCGAACCTCTTTCACTTATCGAGTGTGGCATTTTCCGTGCCCCAATCTGGCCTGTACAATGTAGTGATTGAAGATGGCAAAAGTTGCCCCGCATCTTTCCAAATCGACATGAATGTCTGCAACGCCTCGGACAATGTAACGCTGACATTCCCGGATACTATTGTGCCCCCGGGCGGTACTATTTGTGTACCCGTCACGGTAGACAACTTTGCTATACTTTCTGGCTCATTTTCTATCGAATGGGACGAGACCGTATTGCAATACAATGGTCTTCAAAATGAAAACTCTGTTATTGACTCTGTTTTCGGCCCGGCCAATTTGAATGTAAACCTGACCTCACTCGGCCTGCTGGGTGTACAAATATTCAATAATACCAACCCAACAACGATCTTCATTCCTGATGGAAGCACTTTATTCGAAATGTGTTTTACCGCTGTTGGCCAATTGGGCGATTGCTCTGGAATGGGAGTGACCAACAACCCGACGGGTGTGGCTTTGGAGGACAGCATCGGTCAAAACCTGGCGCTTACAGTGGATACTGGTCAGGTGTGTATCACGTTTTTGCCCTTGACATTTACTTTTGAAGTTGCGGATACCACCTGTCTCGGGCAGGCAACTTTAAATATCATACCTTCTGGTGGCGTTTTGCCTTATGAAATAACGGTGTTTCAGCAGCCTACTGGTCCTACCTACAGCACCGTTAATATGACCATTGTAGAGACGTTGCCTGATGTTTTCACCGTGCAAAGTCCGGTGGGTAGCACCAACAATACCCCGATCACCTACGATATTTGTGTAGAGGACAACAATGGATTTGGCGCCATGCAGTGCACCACGATTGTGGTCAATATTCAACGGCTTGGTACCCAGCTCAACTTTGCTCAACAACCACTTTGTAATGGCGCCAGTACCGGTATTATCAATGCGGTGGTGCTTCAAGGCGGTGTTGTGGTGCCAAGTCCTGGTACCAACTATACTTATGCCTGGGCTCCGGCCAATCTGACGGTACAGGGTAGTCAGGTACAGAATGGTGTGCCTGCGGGCTTATATACTGTTACCGTTACCAATTTGAACACGGGGTGTTCTGAAGTTGCTTCGGGCTCGCTCGGCCAGCCGGCGCCGATTAGTGCCCAAAGCGTGGTGAATATTAATGCTTCCTGCTCCGGCATTTGTGATGGTACCATCACGTATGATGCGGAGGGCGGAACTCCATTTGCCGGCCCTGCTTACCAATATGCCTGGACTTATAATACGAACAACACTCCTGCGGACTCCGGCACCGGCAATCCGATCGTGCTGAGTAGCGCCTGTGCCGGGGAATATAGTCTCACCATCACGGATGCCAACGGCTGCACGTTTGTGGAAAGTAATCTTGTCCTGGATGATGCCCGTAGCTTAACCATTGCGCAAAATACTGTTCAAAACGTACTTTGCAATGGTGATAGCAACGGCTCCATCGCCATTACAGTGATTGAATCGGTATTCTCCGGCAATAACTATACGTTCACCTGGACCGCCCCGGGCTTTACTCAGGTGGACAATAGCCCCTCTTCTTCCTACAGCAATCTGCCGGCAGGTATTTACACCGTTAATGCCGTAGACAATTTAGGATGTCAAATCTCCGATACGATCACCATTACCCAGCCGACAGTACTCTTTTTTGGCCCGCCAAACGTAGTAAATCCCGGGTGCGCACAACCCAATAGCGGAACCATTAATGTTTCAGCTTTTGGAGGTGCTGGTGGCCCAGCCACATATGTATATAATTGGAGCAATATGGGGGTAGGCAGCAGCCAAAGCGGGCTTCCTTTCGGTACCTATACCGTTACCGTCACAGATCAAAATGGCTGTACTATATCGCAATCCTTCAATTTGCCTGAGCCGATGCCCCCTGCCTTTACCATCAGTACTTCCAATGTAAAATGTGGTGGAGATGGCAGCTTAACAGCAACTTCGGGGGCGGGAGTATTATTTGTCTGGACCGATATAAATGGGAATCTGATCGATACCTTGACCAGTTCACCGGCCACCATCGATAGTCTGGATGGGGGTGATTACATTGTACAGATCTATGACGGCGGCGGCTGTTTGGCCATTGACACGATCAATCTGGCCGGAGTAATACCAATGTCATTCTCGGATACCACCTTTATGGAGCCAAGCTGCTTTGGACTAAACGATGGCCGGATCGCCATTGGGATTCAGGATGGTCAGCCTCCTTATGTTCAGTACGACTGGGCGCAAAATGTTCAGCCCCCAAATAGCCCGGTAATTTTCGACCTTATCGCAGGCACTTATACCGTAACCGTGACGGATAATGCAGGGTGCACCCTGGTTGGATCCTTCCTATTGGGCGAACCAGCCGCCATTGTCAATACTTTTGATCCTGCTGTGATTGGCCGGGTTTCCTGCTTCGGCGGGGTCCCATGTGATGGAGCAGCCACGCCTTTGCCAGCATATACTGATGGGCCGGGAAACTTCAATTTCCTTTGGAGTGACGGCAGTACAGATTCTGTGCGGGTAGACCTCTGTGCCGGGCTCAATATTGTGACCATTACAGATGCCGACAACTGTTTTATCCTTGATACCGTGACCATCACCACCCCGCCTCAGATCACGGGCACTGTAATGACCACAGAAACATTGTGTTACGGGGATAGTACAGGTACTGCTTCTGTTACTGCGGCAGGCGGCAATGGGGCACCCTACACATTTCTCTGGAGCAATAACGCTATTACCTCCAACATTACCGGGGTGCCAGCAGGCCCCTATACAGTGACCATTTCAGATAAAGATGGCTGCTCCAATTCCATTAATACCATCACCGTTGGTCAGCCGGATCAAATGCAGCTTTTCACTACGTTTACAAATCCTTTCTGTTATGGTGGGGAAAACGGACAAATTACTGTAGAGGTATTGGGCGGTGTGCCCAATTACACTTACAACTGGGAAAATGACATGGGCGATAATGTCGGTAACGCTCAAACGGCGGAAATGCTGACTGCAGGTTCTTACTCCGTTACAGTGACAGACCAAAATAGCTGTACTGCTGTAACCAACGCATACGTTACGGATCCAGACCCAGTACTGGGGGATTATGATGATTTGGCGCCCCTGACCTGTAATGGAGATGAGACCATCCTGAACGTTCTCACCATCGGTGGAGGCTCGGGCGGACCATACAGTTTCAGCGTTGACTTTGGCGCCGTATTGGATCCGAATTTTCCGGTCAGTATCGGTGGCGGTTGGCACTACATCACGTATATCGACGTTAAGGACTGTTCGATCACGGACTCGTTTTTTGTGGCCGAGCCTGCTCCTATTACCGTGTCATTCAATCCAAATGTTGATGAGATCGAACTGGGTGAAACGTATGTTTTGGAGCCTATTATTTCAGGCGCGGCCGTCATTGGAGGTTTCAGTTGGACGCACCCTGAAGCTTTGTTGAATCCGGATACTTTGTACCCAACGGCTTATACATTCTCCAATTTAACCTATACGCTGACGGTAGTGGACTCTTTCGGATGTGCCGGCTCAGGTTCGATCACCCTGAATGTGGATCCAAATCGCAATGTGTACATTCCCAACATTTTCATCCCCGCCAACAAAAGTGGACGTAACACCCACTTTAATGTAAACACAGGTTTAGGGGTGGAATTGGTCAATTTTATGCGGATCTATGACCGTTGGGGAGAATTGCTTTATCAAAAGGAGAAATTCCTGCCCGACAACGACCACCTTTCTGAAGGCTGGGATGGACGCTACAACGGTGACTTTGTCAACCCGGGTGTTTTTATCTACATCGTTGAGGTTAAATTCCTGGATGGGCGCGTTCTGCTTTATCGCGGCGATGTGACGGTAATCAGGTAGTGCGAAATTCAATACGCAAATTAAGCAGGTAAACCGCAAAACCGGAGAACCGGAAAATATAAAACTGTGAGGAGATTGATCTCGAAAAGTGATGGTTTTGGCCATCTTCGAATCATAATGTACAGTTTTATATTTTCCTGTTTTCTGGTTTTGCGGTTTTCCTGTTTAATTCAGCTTTCTATAAATTCGGGACGATTCTTGTTTCATTGCTGAACAAATTCGCACTCACCCGTTTTTAATATCCTAATGTGCCTCCTCCTTAAACGGATGCCTTGGTTGCCACTGCTCTACGGGCTTCAGATAGTCCAATATTGTCGGCGCAAACTTATTGACCACCGGATGCTGGTGTCGGAGGTAGCATAAAAGGTCCTGCGCTACTGCTCCCACGGAGCTCTTGATCTCGAGGGCCGTACGCGCAAAAATAACGCGCTTACAACCGCCTTCCAGCCCCAGTTTTACAATATCGTAGAGGATATTCAGGTAAAGCTGGTAATCGTGGTTAAGCGCTTTTTCATAGCCGAGGAAGTGGGCTTCGAGCTCGTCATGATTACGGATAGTGGTGTAAAATGCAACCAATTTTCCTTCGAGGTAATAAGCGAACATCTGAAAATGTTCGTCCAGATCGCGGTCGAGTGCGGCCAGATAATGTTCGTTAAGATCCACCATATTGAACCCGGCATTGTTAGCGATATCCCGGTAAAGCCGGTAAATGGTTGGAAGTTCCGCTTGTATTTCGGAATGGGAGAGTCTGCGCCGTACAATCCCGTCCAGTTTTTTAAAAGCGCGTTTGGCCCGGGTGCGGTACTTGGTAGACATGGTGGCGAGGTAATCGTTCATGTCGCGGAAAGGGAGTTCCAGCACCATGTTGGGCTGAATGTCAAACTCCGTAAAGCCTTTTTCAATCAGATATTTTCCTGGTACAGGGTTTTCCGGCGCAATGTCTTTGATCAGAATAACGGGCATTTTAACCCCTTCACGTCCCATCTTATTGACCACATTATCCAGGGCCTTTTCCAGAATATTGATCGACTCTGCCCGACTAATTTTTTGATAATCAAACGAATAGCCATGTTCGCCGGTCAGCATCATATTCCCGCAGATCAGAATGTCGGCAGCCGCTTTGCCTGCTACCCAGCGCTTGAACCACTTTGCCAGTCCGCCAAAAAAACAAGGATCTTTGGGAGACACATCCAGGTCAGCGATGTTGTCGTCGCCTTTGAAATACTTAATTTGGCAGAGCGCCACCCCGATGGGGCTGTTATCCTTGTAAAAGACCAGGTATCCGAAACGCATACCCACAGGTGGGTTGGCTTCCAGTATGCGGAGGTACGGTCGTTGGAGGAAAATATCCTGCGATGGGGCTGCAATATCCCAGTCGCGACCTGCCGCTTCGACACTGCGAAAAAAAGTATAACGGAGGGATTCCGTCAATTCGGCTGCAATGGTTGGCTCCAAGTTTATCGGTAGCGTTAAAGTAGTGGTCATGACAGATCAGTTGGCAATAGCAGATTCGCAAAAGAACGCCGCGCTGCAAAAATGGTTGCCCTCATTCGACCAACTGCCATTTTTTTACTTCCTGCAAGGCTGCTTTCTCGTCTGCCCATCCCATAATTTTCATGGTGCCCAGACCATCATAATAGAGGAAAAATAATTCCAGAATATGTCGGATGGCGCTGTAATCGCGCTGAAATTCTACCCAGTTGGTAGCCCGGATGATCCGTTTGGCAGGGTCTATCGGTATAGCGAGGACTTTATGATCTAATTCACCCAGATCCTCCAGCAGTAGCAAGCCAATGGGCTGTACTTCTACTACTGTTCCGGTTGGGATATGTTCCGCCAGTAACAAAACATCCATCGGATCGCCATCGCCACCACGCCCTCTGTCCATTCGGGTGGATGGAATGAAGCCATAGTTGAGCGGATACGACATAAAGTCAATCCGCCGACCTTCCCCTTCCCGTATATCAGCTTGGAACTGAAGCAGTTGTTTGTTGTATTCGAACTTTGTATTGGTGCCAGCCGGAATCTCAATGACCCCATGTAAATGGCCATTGGGGGAGAAAGAGGGTAGGGCAAGGTGGTTCATTTTTGGGTAATTGATCTGTTAGTGATGGGTCAATTGGTAATTGGTAGACCGGTGGTGGGTGCATCAGATCTCTTTATCAATCAGATACGAGTTCCGGATTGGCGAATTCCGGTTGATCATTTCCGCTAAAAAACCGGTCAGAAAAAGTTGTGTGCCCATAATGAGTGCCAATATACCAAAGTAGAAAAGTGGCCGATCGGCGATCCCGTATTCCTGGTAAACCGTTTTTGAAAAAGTCAGATGCGCCAAAATGCTGAAGCCGATGAGAAACGAGATCAGCCCCAGAGTGCCAAAAAAATGCATCGGTCTTTTGCCAAATTTGCCCACAAAAGAAATACTCATCAAATCCAAAGGGCCATTGATGAAACGCTCGAATCCACCGAATTTCGTGATCCCGTATTGCCTCGCCCGGTGTTCTACCACTTTTTCGCCAATTTTCGTGAAGCCTGCCCATTTGGCGATGACCGGAATATAACGGTGCATTTCACCGTATACTTCCAAGGTTTTGACTACATCTATCCGATAGGCCTTCAAACCGCAGTTGAAATCGTGGAGATTAATTCCGCTCATCCACCGGGTTGCCGCGTTGTACAGTTTGGTCGGGATGGTCTTACTAATGGGGTCGTGGCGTACTTTTTTCCAACCGCTCACGAGGTCGTAGCCGTCCTCAGCGATCATTCGATAAAGTTCCGGGATCTCATCAGGGCTATCCTGCAAGTCTGCGTCCATGGTGATCACGACCTCCCCCTCAGCGGCTTGGAATCCGGTGTGTAAACCAGCTGATTTACCGTAGTTACGGCGGAATTTGATGCCACGGACGCAGGGATTGACTTCCTTCAACGCATTGATCACTTTCCAGGAACGATCGGTGCTGCCGTCGTCCACCATGATGATTTCGTACGAAATTCGATGGGCTTCACACACACGGCGAATCCAGGCTTCGAGCTCGGGAAGGCTTTCTTCCTCGTTTTTTAAAGGGATGACTATAGAGAGTTGCATGATTTCGGCGCGCAAAATTTGGAAGGGCAAAACTACACCGCTAAAGTTCAAATTTGGTCATTGGGTTAGGTCGCACGGCCTGTTTGGCCGGAATCATAGGATCGCGTTGTACATATACCGGTAAAAGCGCTTCAGAATCCTTGTCCACCACGATGGCCAGCTGCTGATGCCAGGACTTTTCCTTCAGCATAGATTCCCAGCGATCAAAAAGTTGCTGCTGCTCAGCGGCACTAAACTTACTTTTGTCGCCATAAAATCCCTGCGCTGCACGTTGCCTTCGTGCTTCAAAAAGCGTGACAGCACACGCCACCGAAATGTTCAGGCTCTCGGCAAATCCCACCTGCGGAATGATGAAATTGCCATCGCACAGGGTCAAAGCTTCCGCACTAATGCCTTCATCCTCATTGCCAAACAACAATGCAACCGGCTGTACAAGATCCAGATCATACAGCGATTCGCTTCGTTCACCCAGACTGGTCGCATAAATACGGCCATAGCGTTCGCGCACCCTTCTGAAACATTCTTCCAAATCCTCAAAAACGTACACATCGATCCATTTGAAGGTGCCACCGGAGGTGCGTTTGCCTAAAACAAGTCCACGCTTGTCCAGGTATTTTTTTGTGTAAACGACGAACACCTCGCGTATCCCCACAGCATCGCAGGAGCGCAATACTGCACTGATATTGAGTGGGTCAAAGATATTCTCCAGTATCACAGTAAGGTCGGGTTGCGACTGGCGAATTACGGAGCGGATTTTTTGTTCGCGTGTGGTATTCATGGTAGATTAATCCACGGGCACAAACCCAAACTTTTCAAACTTTAAAATATGGACAAACGTATTTTCCCAATAATCCGGCGCGTTGCGCCCGTCATCTACGGCGCCGCGGCTGAAAATTTTGGAGAATGAAAATTGCCCACGTAAAGTTGTTGCCCTACTGTCGTCCAGTTGTTCTGGAAAAGATAACCCATAACGCGCCAGCATCCGCCCGGTGAATAGGGTTACATCGTATCCGTTGAAGGCATCTTCATCCGGAATTGTCCCGGTTGCAGTGTAGAATTTTTCCTGAAAATCTTTGACCTCCTGTGCTGAATAATCAAGCCAGGAAGCCGAACTGACGTGTACATTCAGGCTGTTAAAGTATTCAGTGTCAATAGCATCGAAATTACGCCATTGTGGCATTCCATACACTTCCACACGGTTGGAGCCTTTTATTTCTTTCAATTTCCGAAGGAAAACCATCACAAAATCCTGACTGGCCCAGCTGGGCAATACGAACACGGTGGTTCGCCCGGCACGCAGGTATTTTCTCAAATCAACTCTGTCGAAATTGGTGGTCTGGTCTGAAACAATGAGCTCCCCAAAACGGGTGCTGCCGCCCATTGCATTATTCGCGTCCTGAAAATAGGGCAGGCGATCTGCCTCTTTTTGCTTGCATACCAGTGTAACAGCATCCGGGCGATTGGCTTTGCGGATGTGCCGGGTAATGGCTTCGCAATGCGCCCGTAAGGATGGGTTTATTTGTAAAAAATCGGGGTTTTGGGTGGTTAGATCCACACTTGGACTTTCTGGCGAGATCAAGATCTTGCGGCGTGCTTTTGTCCATCCGGCAAAGGCTTCTAAATGGCTGGAGCGTACAGGGCCAATAAAAACGGATGCCTTTTCAAGCCGTGAGTTGGTCATGAGCTTTTGAAAATCGGCATCGTTACCCTGTGTATCCCACACATCAGCCACGAGGCTGATCTTCAATTCACTGCTCAATTGTTCAAATGCGATTTTCGCCCCGGCGTAGAATTGCACAGCAAGGCGGCTCTTTTCCGGTACCACGCCTCTCGTCATTTGCCCGCTTAAAAAAGGCAGCAAAAAGGCAATATGGTAAGTTTCATCTCTGGAAGGCGGGGCAGGTTTGCCTGGTACGCCTCCAATGGGTGGTTTGCCGGTATTGTTCGGTGTCCAGCGAATGGTATCCATTGGAGCTGGCTTGCCGGGTATGGGCTTGCCGGGCTGGTTGGGACGGACCGGTCCGGTGGTGCTTCTCCGGGCTGGATTACAGGCGATCAGAATGAGACCAAGTGCAATTACAAACAACAATATTGTTCTTTTCATTTTGATCATCAATGTTTTGGCCCAAAATAGTTCATAGTTCATAGTTCATAGTTCATAGTTCATAGTTCATAGTTCATAGTTCATAGTTCATAGTTCATAGTTCATAGTTCATAGTT
>JAUSMG010000308.1 GCA_030645295.1 Saprospiraceae bacterium
TTTTATTTAATACCCAGGTTGCAATAACCACAGGCGTTATATCCTGTGAATCATCATCGTCTTCATTGTTCGAGTCGTTGTCCGGCGTCGAGTTCGGATCATACTGATCGCTGTCCGTCACCTGCGCGTAGTTCAGATAAAACACGCCCATACCCGGCGCCAATACCGTTGCCTGGAACGTCAGGGCAATATTGCCGCCATTTGTGATGCTCAGACCACTCCAGGTGATTGTAGAACCACTCAGTGTACCCCCGTTAGAGATATTGGTGATGCTGCCGTAACCGTTCGGTACCAGATCTTCTACTGATACTCCTGTAGCAGCATCCGGGCCCGCATTGCTCACCGTGATCGTGAACGTCACCACATCGCCCACGTTCGGCGTGCTGTTGCTCACCGTCTTGTCCAAACTCAGGTCCGCTACCTGTGGCGTTATGTCCTGTGTATCATCATCGTCTTCATTGTTCGAGTCGTTGTCCGGTGTCGAGTTCGGATCAAACTGATCACTGTCCGTAACCTGGGTGTAGTTCAGATAACTCACACCTATGCCCGGCGCCAATACCGTCGCATCAAACGTAAGCTGGATCGAACCGCTCGCGGTGATGCTCAGACCACTCCAGGTGATTGTAGAACCACTCAGTGTACCGCTGTTCGATATATTCGTGATGCTGCCGTAGCCGTTCGGTACCAGAACTTCTACTGCTACTCCTGTAGCAGCATCCGGGCCTGCGTTGCTCACCGTGATCGTGAACGTCACTACATCGCCCACATTCGGCGTGGCATTGCTCACCGTCTTGTCCAAACTCAGGTCCGCTTCCTGTGGCGTTATATCCTGCGTATCATCATCGTCTTCATTGTTTGAGTCGTTGTCCGGCGTCGAGTTCGGATCATCCTGATCGCTGGCAGTCACCTGCGCGTAGTTCAGATAACTCACGCCCATGCCCGGCGCCAATACCGTCGCATCAAACGTCAGGGCAATATTGTCGCCATTTGTTATGCTCAGTCCACTCCAGGTGATCGTAGAACCAGTCAATATACCCCCGTTCGAGATATTGGCGATGCTGCCGTAGCCGTTCGGTACCAGGTCTTCTACTGCTACTCCTGTAGCATCCTCCGGGCCCGAATTGCTCACCGTGATCGTGAACGTCACCACTTCTCCCACATTTGGGGTAAGGTTACTTACTGTTTTGTCTAATTGAAGATCAGCGCCCAGGCCTTGGATCTCCATAATGGCATCATCGGTATCTGAAACAGAGGCAGCTAAAGGCCCTTCCCCTGATGCCGTTGCGACGTTGTTAATAGACGCAGGATCTGGAGCTGGATCGTCTATGGTGAATGAAATGAACACAAAATAATCGTCTGTAATCTCCTCATCAAAAAACTGACCAGGGGCCAATATATTGCTGGATGCTGTACCATCCCAGTTAGCATTTACAGCCAATGATAGTCCTTCTTCTGCCAGAAAATCTCTGGGATTCAAACTCGCGAACAGCGTAACTATATCATCATATAGTTCCAATTCAAAAAGTGGAACATCTCCTGTGCTTTCCAGTTGCAACTTAAAAGTTACCGAGTATGAACCGTTACCATTATTAATCAGGTTTTCCAGCGTTTTGGTAACTACAATTTCAGGGTTTTCAAAGAAAGTTACCTCCACATCATCAAGATCAATGATAAAGTTTCCTCCAGGGCTGAATGCCAATGCGACTGCCTGGTTTTTATATGGTCCACCAGGGTCAGTTCCTGAGACGGCCGTAACCGTAACTTGTATTTGAATAATGGCAAACTCACCAACCAGCAGGCTTTCGTTTCCGTCGAGCAATTCGGGATCGAGGCCACCAAGGAAACCAGTATTGAGTACTAAGGTGGTATTTAAAGGTTGTGTGATAATGGTGGTTGAATTTACGATATAACCCGTTGCATTGGCAAATGCCGTGGCCAGATCATCGTTGACTTGCAGATTATTGAGCGGTACATCGCCTGTGTTTTCAACTCTAATCTCATAAGTGAGCGTAAAGTCATTGCCGCTCTGTGATACAGGGCCTACAATTGTTTTTTCAACGGATAGTTGCGGATTTTCAGAAAAGCTCACCGGAGTTGGCTGGCTGAAGCTGCCGGGATTATTACCGCCGCCGGGTGCGGGGTTGGAGCCGTTTTGCGAAATATCGGTAACCGGGATGCCTCCGGGGCTGGTCGCAGTTCCAGTGGCCGAGTTATTGTAAATGCCCAGCTTAGTGCCGGGTGTAACCTTTACGACCAGGGTGATGATTTGGGTGGTATTGTAAGCCACGCTGCTAGAAGCGGAGACCAGCAGGTTATTGGTCATGTTAAAATCGGCTACCGTATTGGCAGTGAGGGTTCCCGAAGCGCTGATGCTTTGTACATCGTAGCTCACAGCTCCGGTAAATGTAGTGGCCAGGTTATCGGCTACCTGCACATTTGCAAGCGGCACGTCGCCATAGTTTTGTACATAAATAGTGTACGTTACATTATAGGTACCATCGGTGTTGTTTACAGGCAAACCAACAGACTTAGCTAATCCCAACACTGGATTTTCGGTAAAGCTAACCGGGGTGGGTACGCTGTTGTTGCCGGGACCATCATTCTCGGGATCTACATCCAGTCCGTCTTGAGATATATCGTCCACGGACGTATTGAAAGCGCTGATTCCGGAGGCGGTTGCGGAATTCTCGTAAGGCCCTAAGTCTATACCGGGCTCAACAGAAATTGTAAGGGTAATGATCTTGGTTTCGCCTACGGCAAGGGTGTTGCCCGTGGCAGCAAGCAGGTTGAAATCGCTGGTTCCGTCATACAATGCATTCACTGAAAGGTTAGCGCTGGAAAGGCTAAGCACATTTACAGGGGCGCCGTTAAACGTCATAGAGAGATCGTCTGTGACCTGTACGTCGTACAAAATCACATCGCCGGTATTTTTCACCCGGAATTCATAAGTAAGGGTATATGTTCCGTCGTTGTTATTGACGGGCATGCCTGCCAAACGCTTGGCGAGGCCAATTTGCGGGTTTTCCGGGAAAACGACAGGGGTAGGAACGTCGTTGTTTGTGGGATCCCCGTCGTTATCGGGGTTGGGATTCAACCCATCCTGCGAATCATCTGACGTATTTGTGCCGCCAGGCCCCGTAGCGGACGCCTGGGCCTGGTTGTTAAATGGTCCGGCCGTAGAAGGGGTGACATTCAGGCTAACCACAATGGTGCGTATTTCATTAATGGCCATTGGCGTGCTGGCCGAAAGCAGATCTTGATCTGTTGAGCCATCAAAAGAGCTGTTAACAGTAAAACCGGCACTGGCCGATAGAGCCGTTACAGTATAAGTTCCTGCTTCAAAAGCGGCATCCAGATCGTCGGTTACCTGAACGTTGTTAAGTGGCACATTTCCATAATTCCTTACCGTAAATGTAAAGGTAAGATCATAGCTACCATCAGGCAGAATGCTTGGACCTGCTGTGAGCGCTTTGGCGACTCCTATGATTGGATTTTCAGTGAAAGTAACATCTTCTGTATCAATATCTGATGTAATAAGACCATTGGCATCTTCCGCGCTAGCATTCACCGTATTGGTATACGGATTGTTGAATGTACCGGGTGTTACCGTAATGGTGATATTGACAAACCCCTCTTCACCGGGAGTGAGGGTTTGGCCTGCACCAAGCAGTTCAGTATCGGTATCTCCATCGAAGCCGCCATTGATCGTGAATTTTACACTGGTAACGCTCACTACACTGAATGTTGAATAGGTAGCAGAGAGATTATCTACCGCCTGAACATTTGTGAGACTAATATCGCCTGTATTTTTCAACTTCAGCTGGTAGGTAAGGGTGTAAGAACCATCGCCATTGTTTGCAGGGCCTCTAAATAGCGTTTTAGTAACATCCAGACAAACATTCCGCACCGTAAAAGATGCTGTAGCAGTACAGCTATTGTTATCGGTAACGGTAACGGTGTAAATACCAGGTGACAAATTATTAACATCCTCTGTTGCATCCATATTAGACCACAAAAAGGTATAGCCGGGTGACCCTCCCGTGACAGAGAGGTTAATCGCACCTAATGTCGCAGGGTTACAGGATGAATTGGTCACTATTCCACTTAACACTAATTCCGAAGGTTCTGTGATCATGGCTGTAGCGGTGGTTGTGCATCCGTTGGCATCCGTAATCTCTACATTGTAGGTACCGGGGCCCAGGTTCACCAGGTCTTCAGCGGCGGAGCCATTATCCCATAAATAGGAATATGGGGCTGTACCTCCGGTAACACTGAGGTCAATGCTGCCGTTTTCCGCTCCAAAACAAGAGATGTTGACACCAGCTGCACTAGCGCTTAGGGCTGCAGCAGGCTGGAATATAGTTATGCTTTGAACCACCTCAGGATTTATACCATCGTTTACGGTAACCTGGTATTCGCCAGTAGGCAAATCGGTAAGGTCCTGGTTGCTTGCCTGACCTGCGGGCACAGGGCCACCGGATAAAGCTTCCCAACTGTAAGTATAGTTGCCGGAGCCTCCAATAACCTCCAGGTTAATAGTACCATTCATTTCGCCAAAACATAGAATATCGGTTTTGGTCAGGGAGCTTATTTCGAGTGGACCGCCAATACGTTGCACCGTAAATGATTGCTCCAGGGTACATCCATTGTCGTCTGTGATGGTGACAAAGTAAGTGCCGCCAGCCAGGCCCGAAATATCTTCGGTGGCAGCTGTAAAGCCACCGGGACCGGACCAGGCATAGGTATAGCCGGGGGTGCCTCCTGTAACGGTTATATCTATAGACCCATTGGACGAACCAAAGGGGTCTTCATTCACGATGGTTACCGAACTGATCGCGATGCTGGTTCCTGGTTCGGCAATGGTAGCAGAGGCCGTTTTTATACAGCCTTCACTATCAGTTACGGTTACATTGTATGTGCCAGGCAACAAGCCTTCGGGGTTTTGCACATTGGCAGTATATCCGCCGGGACCTGTCCACGAAAATGTAAAAGGGGCAATCCCTTGCGTAACCTGCAAAAATATGGACCCGTCTGCGGCACCCCGGCAAAGGATGTCGTTGGGCGTGATGTCGAGCAACACCTCGTTCACAAAGATATCACGGCATTGCTCAGTTCCCGGCCCGCAATCATTGGTGGGCTCCACACAAACTTCGTATTGACCGACGGCTACTGCTGCCCATGCTACGTCAATAGTTGGGTCATCTGTTTCAACAATAACCAAAGGAGTGGTTTGGATTATAGTACCTGAGGTTGGATTCGCTCCCAAAGGCAGCGTCCAGGTATACCCCAGAGCGCCTGGGACAGCAGGAACACTAATGGTGCTTGTGCCTTCCCGACAAACAAAAACACCATCGCATCCAACGGCCTCCGTTATCACGTAAGGCCCTAAAACCACCTGGCACCCGTTGTCATCGGTGATGGTTACAGCATAACTGCCAGCAGGTAATCCAAATCGATCGGCCGGATTATTGAAGCCGGAAATGTCTGCCCAGTCATAGCTGTATGGCAAAGTCCCCCCGTTCACGGTCAAATCAATGCTCCCACCTGCAAAACAGGTTGGTTGGGTTGCGATTCCGCTTGCAGAAAGAGCAGTAGGTTCAAAAAGGGTTTGGGTACCCAAAACTACCACACAGGAAGGTACAGCCGCATCGCGTATGCGCACGGTGTACAAACCTGGCATCAGCATCGTGTAGGTAAAAGATCCGCCTGTTAAAAGATCCTGCCAGATGACATTGTCAATGGATATTTGATAGGTGCCGCCGCCGCCGATTGGAAGACTAACGGTTATTGTTCCGTTATTTAAACCAAAACAGGTTATGTTGGTTTTTGCAACCACAGCATTCATTTGTGCCGGTTGGGTGATCGTCTGCATACCTAAATTCACAACACATGTCGGAAATGCAGCATCTCTTATTTGAACGATGTAGGTACCTGGTGCTAATGAATTAAAAGTGTAAGGGGAACCAGTTGACACTGCAAACCAATTGGCGCCATCAATGGAAACATTATAGGTTCCATTGCCTCCTGTGGGATTGCTGACGGTGATAGAGCCATTATTGGCGCCAAAGCAGTTCACATTTGTTTTGGCAACCGTTGCATTTAAAATGGCTGGATTTGTGATGCTCACTGTGCTCAGTGTTTTTTCGCAGAAAGGGTTATCTGCATCTCGTATCTGTACAGCGTAGCTTCCGGCCCCCAGGGCTGTGAAGCTTCCGCTTGTTTGCCAGCTCCCTGTATTCAATCGGTATTCATAATTAATACCTGCACCACCCATTGGATTGGTAATTACTATACTGCCATCGTTTAGGTTGTTACAACTGATATTAGTTGAAGTCACTGTAGCACTTAATGGATTGGCACAGCCGTATTTGATAATGACTTGTCCATTGCCGCCGGTAGATCTACCTGCAATGTTTCCGCTGCCTGTGCGAAGTGCTCCTCCTCCTCCTCCTCCGGGGGCAGAACCGTTTACTCCGGGCCCGTTATCTACAGTACGCCCATTTCCACCATTTCCACCTCCTGCAGGGGCTGTACCTCCAGTACTGCCAGCACCAGGATTACCTGCCGCAGCTGTACCTGCTGAGGAACCAGCTCCACCACCAAAAGTAGCTGTGCCATCAGCACCATTACCACCTGAGAATTTAAACTGACCAACACCACTGCCCGCTGCTCCTCCAGTGGCTCCGGGTGTTGCATCATCTGCTGCGCTATTACCACCAACAGCACTCATGGTTGCTGCATTTATAAAAAAAGAGGTACCTCCAACAGCAGCAGTGCTACTGCCGGCACCCACTGTAAGATCATAAGTAGTTCCAGGAACTACAGTTATAATACTACGTGAATAGGCCCCGCCCCCTCCAGCACCTCTACCGGCGGTTGCAGGTGGGGTTACGTTTGCGCCGCTACCTCCTCCACCCCAAGTTTCCACCTGTATGGTGGTAACCCCTGCGGGGGCTGTCCAGGTTGTCGCACCGGGGGTGTTAAAAGTTACAATTTGTACCTGCCCAAAGCTAATCGTGGGCAAAAGCAAGCCGACAGTGAATACTATTACAGCTAAAATGCGTTTAATTGAACTTTTAGATTCTACCATGATGGTGGCTGCTTTAATCCCGGAGGTGTTGTAAAATTTTTTCATCGCAATGGCTTGGCTTGTTAAAAAACCGTTGAGAAATTGACCTTAATCTATTTTGATATTCGTTGCCGGTGGCGGTACATCATCCACATTCACGTTTATGCAAAACGCAGGGCTGATGCAGTTTACAGTGGGGCTCCATTCATATACCCCACTAACACATATCTGGCCTCCGGCAGAGGATGTCCAGTACAATGTTATCGACAGGCCCGTATGCGGTGGCATGCTGGTTATTACTGTATTGGCAGGCACTGTCCATACATAACTGTCGTAGTTGACCAATGGAGGCACCTCGGCAGTATAGGTAACGGATTCGCCTACGCAAGGGAATAAATCGCTTTGAGTTAGACCCGCAGGAGCAATGGGTTTACAATCCGGGTCATCACAATCTGTGAGGCCGTCTCCATCGTTATCAATACCATTCCCACAAATTTCTTTTTCGAAAATAAACACCGTAAATGCGCGAGTGCAACCATTGTCATCGGTCACCGTCACGTTATATTCTCCGTAGCTGAGGTTGGTAACAGCGCTAACACTGTTCGATGGCGTAAATACAAAACCCGGATCTCCGGTTTTGGTCCACAGGTAAGTATAACCCGGCGTCCCACCCGATACATTTACGGTAGCTGAACCGTTGCTGGCATTACCAGGGTCGTCGGTTTTGGTAATGGTGGCCACTATCTGAGTAGGTTGGGTTATGGTGTAAGTTTCAATGGTTTCGCAACCGTCGGCATCGGTGATGGTCACCGTATAGGAGCCGGCAGACAGGTTGGAAATAGAAGCCGTCAAATTTCCAGTCGACCATTGGTAGGTAAAGGGGTCTTTACCTGTAACGCTCAGGCTGATAGAACCCTGGCTATCGCTGTAGCATTCGTTATGCACTACCGTTGGAACAATGACAGCAGGCGTTCGGGGATCTACTGTGGCGGAGGCCGTAATGGTACACCCCCAGAAGTCGGTGACTGTCACTGTGTACGTTCCCGGGGCAAGACCGGAGATATCCTGAGTCGTGGCGCCACCTGGCGTCCAGGAGTAAGTATATGGCGCCGTTGCGCCGGAAAAGGTAAGGTCAATGGCGCCGTCGTTCCCATTGCAGGAAACAGTACTGATGGTTGTAGCTGGGTTGAAAAAGGGCTTTGTGGGGTCGTAACCTACTGTCACAGAGACATCTGGTACAGGACATCCAGTAGGCAGGGTTACGCTCAGGATATAAGTGCCTGGGAGATTTACTTCAATACTCGGAAGGGTTGGATCACTCAGGATATTCCCGTCCAACGTGGTCCAAAGGTAATCAACATCGTTGCGAATGGGGTCAGCAGATATTGTGATGGTTGGATTAAGACAAGACAGGATTGGATCCCCCTGAATCATTGCGGAAACACCGGGCGCACCCCAATTGTAAGGACCGGCAAAATCTTTCAACTGGGCGGTAAAAGAGTTGGACGCCCGCGTTTTTACTATGAAGGTAATGAGGGGAAAGTAACAGGGGTCAGCACCGGACAAAGAGGCATGATCCAGGCCCATAGCTGTAAGATTCACTCCTATTTCCGCTACAGAGAATTCACTATAGCTGGTACCGTAAACATGCGACTTGGTATTCTTCGTGCCCCAGGGCGGCGCTGCGGGCAATTCGTTGTCCTTGTTGACATATCCACATATATCACCCATCCCTAATGGTACAATACTTGCATACCCAAAAGGAGAGCCCGTAAATGCGCCGTCGAACGCTCCGCCCCAGTTAAAGGTAACGGGATTGACATTCTGCCAGTCGGTTCGGCTCACCCAAATTCGCGATTCCACACCGACTACCTCACCGCCGCCGGTAAGCGCTACATTTAAAATAATATCGCCAATCTTAGTGAGATTGCCTCCGCCATCGAAAGTGAAAGCGGTATGCCCGAGTTGAGGCCCTCCGGATGTGAAACCCGTTGCCGGATTGTATAGCACCTCTTCAACAAAAAACTCGAAGTCCATATATGCATCCCCCCCCGGCTCAGCGCGGTTGATAAGGCCTGCAAACCAAAGATTGGAGTTATTGTCCGTACCATCGCGAAACATGTGGCCTGCCACATCAATCAGGTCGTTTTTACCAAGCACATTAGCCGCTCCCGGATCCCAGATTGCAGGGTCTTCCCCATTTTTACTTGCTGTGTTATAAGAGGTCTGGTCTATCCCCCCCGTACCTCCAAACTGATCGCGGGCAAAAATGGCATCGATCATTATTTGTCCATTCACGATACTGCTCATACCAGAGTTCATTCGGGCTTCGTAATTGGGATTTCCGGGGCCTTGCAAAAGAGCCTGAATGGCCGCTGCATTGGAAACGTCGATCACGCTGAGCCCCGAACCAGCGGAATAAAACCAGTCTTTAGAACCCGCAGCAGGGGCTCCCGTGCCAAATTCTATAATATTGGAATAAAGCCCCGCATCAATACCGAAGCCGCCAGCCACGCATCCGTTGTTGTTTACCTGCGCCAAGCCCTCAAACGACAAAAGCCCCAGGAACAACATACACAGTATCATCTTCGGATATCTTGCCTTAAATGGAGATACAGAAGTACTAGTTTTAATTTTATCAAAATAATTGTTTTTTGTATTTTTTCTTTCGGGTTTTCCCATCCTGGAACGGGAAATATTTCTCGACCGGAAGTTAATAATGATTCCTGACAGAAAGAACAGGACCAAGGAATCCCTATGCTTGTTTACAGGTTTTTCCCGATTCGAGCTGGTTGTCGCCAGCTCCTGGCCCTGCCAGTGGGTAATGCGCGCATTTACAGCGGTTGTCCGGTATTCTGCCGGAATGATGATAGTGCCTCTTTTACAGATAACCCCATTATGGCTAAAGTCGATGCCATCTTTTGCTTTGCCTGGGTTGATCACCCATTTTATCGGCACATTATGATTGCGTACCAGATCGTACACCATACCGTATGGCTTTAGTCCATTTCCAACAGTTTGCGGCAGGATCCCCAGATTGACTACAAACGAGCCTGAAGAAATCGGTTCGTCTGCTGCATTGGCTTGAAAACTCAGCCCGCCCAGCAGAAGCGTAAGGATCAGGCTAAAACTATTGATAGCGCTGAAGCCCGAAACCATGGATGACGGAGTTGCCAATTTTAAAGCACTGCCGGAGTTAAGCGTGTTACCTTTGAATGTAGGTGTAGCAATTTTTCTCATGATAAACTGGCTTGAAAAGAGTGGAATATTTTATTTTGATGCAACGGGGCAATTCTGAAATAGGTCGGAATACCCCGCGAGTCCGACCTTTGAACCTATAAAAGCAGTAGCCCCACTACCCGGCAGACCCAGGTGTGGGGTTCAAAAACTGATAAAGTGCGAATTTTTTTCCGCTGGATAGACTTTTTGAAGAATTATTAATCATAATACCAGAAAATTAAAGTTTTTTGAAGTTTAAGCAGCAATGCACGGCCAACTCGCTAAAGGAGCAGGGAATGAAAGCAGTCCGGTAGAATCTAAGGAAATGAGAGCGGAGAGACTTAAAACTCTTAAACTCGCCTAAAAAGCGATAAGAAAACTAAGTTGGAATCCAAAACTCAAGGATTAGCATAACTAAACCCTCATCTCAACCATCCCACAGATTAAACACAAAATAACAAACGAATAGAGTCCCTGCCTGAAAAGCAGAAAATCCGGATTGTATAAAGGAAAACGTGGTAGGGAGAAGCAGCAAGACACCTAATAAAACCGATATCCTAAATTTGGATAACCCTTTCAACAGGCAACAGTATTACTGCTTACGATTAAAGGAGCCCCTTTCGAAAAAAACAATTGAACATACTAAAATTAGCAGATTCTAATCTGGAAAATGGCCCAAATATTAAAAAACCAGTGGCAAGAGTAGGACAAACCATACATTCTCTTTAAAAAATGCCGGTCACTTACAAATGCCGCATAGAAGACAATTTTCAATAACCATGCCATTTTAGTAAAATTCGATTTTGCTTTATTCCTTCACTGGCATAACCACCTCACCTCATCTTCTAGGATGGTACAAAAGTTAGGTTGTTGCCCGTCACGGGAAAGGACAGTAAAGAAGGTTTGCCCGCCCAGTAGTTTTGGGCGTTTTTTCCAGATTATTTTATATATAATATTACATCCGATAATTTAAAATCATGATCATCAACTGTTTTGATCTTTATATTGTAGGATTTTGATCGGTTAAACATTGAACTATTTTAATAGAAAATTGTACTTGCTCCCTGAAAAACTTAAAATTTGTCCTTAAAGATCAATAACCAATCTTCTAAGATTTAGACACGATCTAATTTGACAAAAACACAAAGCCCCCGCCCTCCTGAAACTTCAGGAGGCGGGGGCCATGCGTTGCTCTTGTCAAACCGCTTCAAGCAGGCTGGTCTCCTCTAATGCAGAAACCAGCCTATCTCAATTTCCTTTCCCCCTTCCGTTAGAAGGGGTTAGGGGCGGGGATTACTTCGCCTGAATCATCTTCTTCGTAGCAGAATCCGTGTCTGTTTCCAGTTTGTAGTACAGCTTTCCCGTGGTGTTCAAGAGCGCGCGATCAAGCGTAACGCTGTTCTCCCCTTTGGCAAACTGTCCTTTTTGCTGGTACACCATTCGGCCCGTCTCGTCGTAGACCGACAGCGTAGCCTCGGCTGCTTCAGGCAGGTAGAATCCAATGCTCGTCCTGTTCACAAACGGGTTCGGCTGGTTCTGGTACAACTCGAAGCCCACACCGGCGATTGTCTTGCCACCAAAACGGAAGGCAACACCCAAGCGCGTCACTCCGCATTCCGCATTCCCCTTTCCGCATTCCGCATAGGCCTCAGCCCGGGTTATCGAACCTGACACTCCGAGCATTTCACTCAACGTGCCAGACTTCTCAGCCTGGAAACGAAGCGTAAACTCCTGAGCGCCATCGATTGATACCGTGGTTGCATTTTCGAACACCATACCGAAGTTCGAAGCCGTCACGTTGTCTGATGCTACTGCGCCTACTGCTTCGAGGCCATTGAGGAGCATCGTAAACTGGAAGCCTTTCAACGGTTGCGCAGATCTGAACGTCACCTCGAAGGTCTCACCTGACTTCACAGAGCGGTCTTCCAGGTCGAACAATGCGATGCCCGTTGTTCGGTCTTCTGCCTGCATCGTAGCGTTCGCGATGGACGTGTTGTTCACGTCGCCGATCTTGACGCCCACGAAGTCCTCTCCGATCTGACTTGCCATTGCATCTGCCACCGAAATGGTTTCGGGGAACAGGGTCTGGAATGGGTTGAGCAGATTCGGGAACTGGAAGGCCTTGTCCACAAATCGCCAGGACGTGTTGTTCGGCAGTTCCGTGTAAATGCCCAGAATCAACTTGCGGAGCTCCACGATGTCGAATGTGGTAATCGAGCCGGACTTGTTCGCGTCCGCTGCGATCATTTTGTACGGTGTGTTCAGTGGCTCAATCCCCAGGATGTGCTTGGAGATCAACACCAGGTCATAGGTCGTTACACCATTGAGCGGGTTGTCGTCTTTCTCCGGAGCGATCACAAAGGTAGCGGCCAAAGGCACCGAATTTGTCACAGCATACACACCCACGGTGTCCGAAAGGTCAAAATAGGAATATGGCGGTGCAAAAGTGCTGGTACCGTCGATGTGCACCGAGCCTTCTTCAACACCTTCCGTCATCTCGGTCTTCAAGGCGCCTGTCACATTGATATGGTCTGCCGTAGGGCAGTTGCCGAGATTGTCCTGTACGATCACGTAGGTCTCGCAGTAGTCGGCGTTGCCGGCTGCATCGATAGACCACAATTCAACACACTGGGTGCCGAGTTCCGTGCAATCAAAAGTTACATTCGTGATCGGGTTGCCCTGAGCGTCCACGGGGAATCCCGACGATGTCGGGACCTGTCCGCACTTACGGATACCAAGTTTGATCTGACCCGCTGGGGTGCAATTGTCTTCCGTGTACTGCAGGAAGTCGGAGGCCCACAATTGAATCATGGCCGTTGGCATGATGTTCACACTCAAACCATTCAAACAAACCACTGTCGGAGCCTTGCAATCCTTCACCGTGAAGCTGTACTCGTATTCCTGGTTGTTGCCGCAACCATCAGAGATCAACCATTTGATCTTGTGGGTACCGTGTGGCAGTTCAGGCGCCACAAACGTGTTCTGAGCCTGCTGGGTATTCCAGCGCACACAGGCCGTTTTGTTGTTGCCCACTACTGTTTCCTGGATCGCGAAGCCATACTTCTGGTTGGCGGGTACCGGACGCTCGTCGAAGTTGCGTGGGGTGCCTCCAGAGAAGTTTGGCGTATTCAGGTTGTTGAACAACACGTTGTTCCAGCCAAGGCCAGCGATGCCGGTATTCACGGAATTAATGACCGTTTCCATCACACCGTCACCGTCCAGATCGAGGAACAAAAGATATTCGATGTTCACATTCGAGCCTGAGCAAGCGTCGGTGCCCGTGATGCAAATATCCGTGGGTTCCTCGCACAGATCGTGGAGTTGCAGGCCATTATCCCACCAGTACGGCTCATTCCACAATTGGTTGCTGTTCGCGGTCAACCAGTTCTGGTTGTCGCAGGTCGGAGTGACAAAAGTTCCCGTAGGCGCCTGACCATCAATGATCTTGATGATCTGCTTGTAGCGGTAGCCGTTGGCATTTGCGTCCCAGAACGTACAGAAATTCGTCGCTGTCGGGTCCGAAGGATTGATCTTCGCCACTGTAGGCGCCCAGGGCGGCAAAGTGCCGCAAGCAGACACGATCGGGCCGGGAAGGTTCCCTGGGTTGTTCACCTGTGGGTTCGGATTCGGGTTCGGAACGTACACAAAGTCCAGGTTCGGGTTAAAGGTGCACCAGTTGATGATGCTCCAGGTCCGCTCAATCTTGAAGCAGGCATCCGGTACCACCGTGAAGACCTCATCGGCGTACGAAACACCCAACAGTTCGCAGTCCTCACCAAAGAAACCTGGCTCACCATACAAACCGGTTCCGTCGCAGACCGTCACGATCACGTCGTTCGGGAATTTGACGAAATAGTCCTGCAGGTAGGTCACGATGACCCGCTGGGTGCATTGGCTGGAGTTGTTCGCACAGTCAAAGGCGCGGAAAGTCCGTGTAATGGTGCCTTTGTTACAAACGGTATCGAACAGGCTGTAGTTAACGGTGTGTGCCAGGCCAATCTGACCGAGATACACCCTGTTGGTGTCCAGACAGCAATTGTCCGAAACGTCCGCTTTGCCATAAGACCACAGGCTTGGATCAAAGTTCTCGCAGTTCACCAGCACCTGTGCAGGTGACTGGCAAGCAGGTTTGATCTTATCTTCCACCAGTACGGACACCATACAATCGTTGTAATTGTCATGACAGTCCCAGGCACGGAACACCACCAAAATGGTATCTCCGATATCAGAGCAGCAGAATTTGACCGTGCTGTCGAACTGGTCGTCCTCGCAAAGGTTCGCATTCATCCGGCGCACCTCAAAGTAGTCCATGCAACAGTTGTCGGTCGAGCCATCATCGAAGGTGCTGGCATTGATAAGCGCCACACCGCCCGTCGTGAGTGCTACCTGGGTGAAATGGTCGCAAGCCACGGAGGGCGGCACCAGATCTGCCACTGTCAGGACGAAACTGCAATACGAGATGTTGCTGCACTGGTCTTGCGCTTTGTACTGAATGGTATAATCGCCCAAAGGCATACATTGAGTATAACTGAACACCGCGAGGGTGTCCGGATTCCACCAGTTGTTGCCAGGGAAATCTGACAGATAACCACCCACGGTGAACGTGATGATATTACCGTTGTTCGGGTCAACACCGGTCACTTTTGCCTCCAACTCGATAATATTCGAGCAACCTTCCGAGACGATCATGCCTGGCAATGCAGCCGTAGCGCAGCAAGTGAATGGATCAGACGATACTGTGACTGCTGGCGGACAAACAAACTCAGGACCACCCAAATCAGATAGCGTTATGATCTGAACATGTTCGATCGGATTGTCCGGCCCAATTGGCAGGCAGGTGTTTCGAATCTTCCAGGTACGCAGTATTTCGTAGCTGCCTGGGCAGATATCAAATCTTTCGTCCGTGTAGTTAATCGAAGCCGTACAGAAGCCGCCTACTCCAATCGGGAAGCCGTTTATGCTTGGCCGACCTGTATTATCCGGTTGAATTGCATTTGAGTTCAGATATGCGACTTCACAATTAAGCGTAACATCCAATGGGAAATCAACTTCTGCAAAGTCAAATGGTGTGATCGTAATGGTCTGACTGCAAGCAGCCTGATTTCCCCAAATGTCTGTCACGATCCAGTTACGGAGTATCTGGCCGCGTGGGCTGCTACACTGACCAAAGTCAGTAAACACATCATCTATCACCGTGGTATAACTGCTACAGTCTGCAATCCCTACGTTGCCGGTATTTGACACTTCGGTAGATTCGCTACAAGCAATGGTGATATCTATTGGGCAAACCAGTTTTGGCGCCAGTTTATCCTCGATCTTGATCTCCCCAGAGCAGAGGTTCGATCCACCACTGATGTGAAGTACGCGATACTGATAAGTTTTACCAATATCTGAAGCGTCGAATATGGCCAACACCCATGGACCGTTGCCGTAAGGGAGCGTTTTGTCCACTTCCACAATATAGTCGCCGTAGCAGAAGTAGTTACCTTCCAGCACATCGTCCGCCCCAACCGTCACTTTGCAGTCATCGTCCATCGAAACATAGACCAGATCATTGCAGACCAGTGTGTTCGGAGTTTCTACAATGTTGATCACCTTAGTGATCTTCTGTTTGCAGCCAGGATCGTTCACCGCATCCTGCATCGAGCCGCCGATCTGAACGCCATCGATGATGAGATTCTGCGTTGCAGTACCCGCATCAAATGTGGCCATCACAGTATGCGCACCCAACCCAAGGGAGGAAGCATCAAATATGTTGGCCGGTATACCGTCAATCATCATAGAACCGGGCACCACAGCGCCTGCAGCGTTGTTATACTCACCCACCAAAATCTGGAAAGGTGGCGTACCAAGGCAGTAAAAATTTTCCAACAGATTGCTGAAATACGGATTCGGGTAGCATGCTTTGTTCTGAATACGTGTCGTTGTGGCTGAAAGACCCATTCCGATCGCACCTGCGTTGCTTACCGTGATGTCATAACCCTGGCAATCCACGTGGACCGCTCTCAGGGTATAATAGATCATCTCGTCTGCTTCATCGGTGCTGCCATCTCCATCATTGTCAATTCCATCTGCAGTACCCGCAGTAAATACCGTGCCTACAGGCAGCAGAATTGGCGAGGCAGGTGGCGCAGGGCTGGTAATGCTATACAGACCACCATTGTTGATGGTTATGCTCCAGGTTTGCATCGCCAGTGCTTTGACTGTGATGATATCCTGGAATTGGCCATTATCAAGGGTCGTAGCATTGCCCATATTACCCATGCCCATGCACAACGTTTCAACGTCCAATTGTGGGGTACATGGCGCAATTCCTTCTTCCACCGTGATGATCGCCGTGCAGGTACCCACGTTGCCACAAGGATCTGTCACGCTTAACGTAACCAGATTCGTGCCAAGGTCGGCGCAACTGAACTGGTTTGGCGTAATACTGAATGTCAGGTACGGGAATGCAGCACAGTTGTCAAATGAACCGTTGTCAACATTTAGCGGATTCAATATGAAACTGCCTGTTTTGTCTAATTGAACGGTTCCGTTCTTACACAAGGCTGTAGGCGCTTTGGTATCACGAACTGTAACCACCTGAACATGGATCAATTGATGCGTGGGCGGAAGACCTGCTGCAATCAATGCATTGTCAGCGCAATCTGTAATTGTCCAGGTACGGGTGATCATATAGTTGTAGTGACCACAGTTTGCAGGATTTGGATCCTGTGTGCTCACTTCATTAAACGCTACTGTCAAAGGTCCTGCACAATTGTCGTTCACATCAGAGACCGTCAATGGAGCGCAATTACCACCTGTGCGGGGAATACAGTTGGTTGGAACTGCGTCACACTCCACCGTCACGTTGCCTGGCATGAGTATGTCAGCGTCAAATTCAGGCTTCTCTGTATCAATTACCATGACCTGGTAGGAACAGGTCGACATATTGCCAGCCCCATCCGTTGCCTTGTACGCAATCGTGATCGGCGTCGGAGGACAAGTAATGTCGACTACAGAACCCGGCAATGGACCTTGAGTCTGAACCACATTTGCCAGAGGCAAACACTCGTCCAAAGCAACCGGG
>JAUSMG010000313.1 GCA_030645295.1 Saprospiraceae bacterium
TCTTAGGTGTGTAAACTACGGGCCGCTCTACCAACGGGTGGGGCGGCCCGACTTTTTTTGTATTTTTTCTTTGGACATAATTTTGAGCTGTATGCATGGGCAATGCCCATGCTTCAAAAGACGAAAGAAATACGTCTTCAACCAATACCTTTTAGATATGAAAATTTTAAAAAAAAATAGATTTCTCGTAATTGGTATATTGCTCTTATTGATAGTTACCGTTTTTACGGCTCAGGTATCCAAACCATCAGACAAAAGAGCGTCCAGCTACTCACCGTCCATAGAGGAGCCCTTTGAAAAAGTGTTTGCCAAAGATAAATCTCAGAAGGCTGAAATAATGAAGCGTCAGATGGATTTGCTGGGTGCTCGTTTTGACCTTTCGAAGAAGGTAACTACGGAGTTTACCATGTCTGGAGGGAAACCACTCCCAGTAGGTCCTACCGCAAAGTTAAAAGGAGTTAGTTGGGAGCAATTGGGCGCCATGGCGCCAGAGGAAATCAAAGAAAAAGGAATCTTCCCATACCTCCCTTTGCCGCACCCGAACCATCCTGTTGGGGGAATGATATTTCCCCAGATAGAAATAAAACATCTTTCCAGGCTTCAACGCTTTGATCTGGACTTTGATCTGCCGGAACATTTTTTGCCAGAGTTTCCACCCCCCATGTACTTGACCACGCACAAAGAATTGGGCGATGTCTCGCAGGGGGAATTGGTGACCATTGACAACTTCTATGACCTGTTCAATGGGTTGTTAAATCCCAAACAATTGGAGGGCTTGCGCCTTTTGGTATCTCAATTTCCGCAACAACAATTTAATGCAACAGCGGATCGAAAAACAGAAAACCCTAGCCTGGGTGTAACTTGCTTTGACTGCCATGCCAATGGCCACAGTTCAGGCGGTATCCATTTGGTGGGCGATATTCGTCCGCAGGCCAACCGAAACCGTATCGAAACACCTTCGTTGCGTGGTGTAAACATTCAACGGCTTTTCGGCTCTCAGCGCGCCCTTAAGACTGTAGAAGATTTTACAGAGTTTGAGCAGCGTGCTGCCTATTTTGATGGCGATCATTTACTTGCAGCCAAAAAGGGCGTGAACGTCCTGGATAGAGGAACTCAGGTTCATTTTATGGCAGAGTTTCAGGAGTTGCTCGATTTTCCGCCAGCGCCCAAACTGGATATTTATGGCAAACTTGATCCGAAAAAAGCAACAGCGTCCGAATTGAGGGGGGAGGCGTTGTTTCATGGGAAAGCCAACTGTGCAACTTGCCACACTCCTCCTTATTATACCGACAATACGATGCACGATCTTCAAGTGGAACGGTTTTATAAATCCCAGACAATTAACGGGCAATTTATTCGCCCCGAAGGTCTTATTAAAACCTTCCCGTTACGCGGCATAAAAGATTCTCCTCCGTATTTACACGACGGAAGGTTGTTGACCTTGGAAGATGTAGTAGAGTTCTTCAACCTCGTGCAACAGACTCAATTAACCCATCAAGAGAAAGCAGATATTGTTGCCTTTTTAAGGCAATTGTAAGCAAAACAGTGAATACTCCGATAGTGGAGTGTGAATTATGTAATATATACTGAAAATTATGTAACGGCACCACCTTTATTTAACCTGAATTTTGTGGTATCCAATCAGCCAAATGCACAGCGAATAAATACTTAGTATATTTTTGATTTATAAAAGCGGGTGCCATAACTCCCCCTTTCTTTTGAACAATTAGACAGGCCAAAACAATAAACAAACCTTTCGACCTGACTGCCAAACCGCTTGCGTATGGTGGTCAGTGTTGTTTTATGACCAATAAAATGATTGAAGTAATAAAACATGGGGTTATCCTTAGCAAAACTGCTTTGGGATTTGAGAATGCCGGCGTACTTAATCCTGCTGTTATACGCGATGGCGACTTTGTTCACCTCTTTTACCGGGCAGTACGCCATGGTAATTATTCAACCATAGGTTATTGTCGTTTGGATGGGCCGCTCACAGTAGTCGAGCGATTCGATATGCCCATACTTTTCCCGCAAGGCGATGATGAATCGCATGGCATTGAAGATCCCCGCATTGTAAAACTTGATGGGTTATTTTATCTGACCTACACGGCTTATGATGGGGTGAATGCACTCGGTGCTTATGCAACGGCTGAAGCGATACCCAATTTTGAAAAAAAAGGGATTCTCACGCCACAGATTACGTATGAAGATTTCAGGCGACTGGCGGAGAGCAAAAACCTTATGAATGAAAAATATCTTCGTTACAATGGACACCCTACATTTCATACCGATCCACGTAAAAAATCTTTTGTATGGGATAAAAATATTGTCTTTTTCCCCCGTCGAGTCCAGGGAAAGATCCATTTTATGCATCGAATAAAACCTGATATTCAAATTGTAGCAGTAAATGATCTGGAAGAATTGAATAGAGCGTTCTGGGATAATTATTTTCTGCATCTCCATGAACATATAATGCTTGAACCCAAGCATCGGCACGAAGTCAGTTATATAGGGTCTGGTTGCCCTCCAATTGAAACCGAACATGGTTGGCTGGTAATTTACCATGGTGTCCATGATACCGCTACCGGATACAAATATGTTGCCTGCGCGGCACTGATGGATCTGGAGAACCCTGCCAAAGAAATTTCCCGTTTACCTGCCCCGCTATTTTCACCTGTACATGACTACGAAATAAGGGGAGAAGTCAACAATGTTTGTTTCCCAACAGGTGCAGCCCTGTTTGGCGATGATCTTTATATATACTATGGTGCTGCAGACGAGCAAATTGCCTGTGCATCGGTCAGCTTAACTTCACTTTTGGCAACCTTAATTGCCCAAAAAAAGGTATAAACAACACTATGACTAATTATATCAGCCTCAAGCATCAGCTCCCCGAAATTTTATTGATCAGCTCATATCCTCCCAGAGAATGTGGCATTGCAACTTTTTCACAAGATTTACGAGCGGCACTGGACAAAAAATTCGCGCAATCATTTTCTGTCCGTGTATGCGCATTGGAAGCGGCAGAAGAGACACACAGTTATCCTCCCGAAGTTCGATATGTGTTGGATACGGCTGATCCTCAGTCCTATCAAACGGTAATAGATGCCGTGAACAAGGACAATCGTATTAAAATTGTATTGCTCCAACACGAGTTTGGATTCTTCCAGACAATGCCCGAAAGCGAATTTTTACATTTTTTAAACAGCATTAAAAAGCCGCTTATTGTTACTTTTCACACCGTATTGTCCAAGCCGAATGATGCTCTTAAAAATAAAGTCAGCAACATAGTCCATGCTTGTGACTCCGTGGTAGTAATGACCAAAAACTCAGCAGAAATTCTTGAACGTGAATATGCTGTGCCTGCGGAAAAAACCTGGGTCATAGCCCATGGTATACATCTGGTGCCCCATTTGGGCAAAACCATCCTCAAGAAAAAATACGGGCTAAGCGGGCGAAAAGTGCTTTCTACTTTTGGGCTAATCAGTTCGGGGAAAAGCATTGAGACCACCCTGGATGCCTTGCCCGGCATTGTTGCAGATCACCCTGCGGTTGTTTTTTTGATCATCGGCAAAACCCACCCTTCAGTTGTCAAGCATGAAGGAGAACAGTACCGGCACATGTTGGAAGCAAAAGTGGCTGCCCTATCCCTCGAAAACCATGTGGTATTTATCAATGCTTATTTGCCCTTACAGGAGTTGCTGGAATATCTGCAAATGACCGACATTTATTTATTCACCTCCAAGGATCCACATCAGGCGGTGAGCGGCACGTTTTCGTATGCCGTCAGCTGTGCCTGTGCCATCATTTCTACCCCGATCCCGCATGCGCGGGAACTGTTGCGGGATGACGCGGGTATTCTTATTGATTTCCAGAACTCTGTGCAATTGACCGCTGCGGTCAATCTGTTGTTGGACGACAGCGCACTACGCAAACGAATGATAAACAATGGATTGCAACGGGTCATTTTTGCGGCCTGGGAAAACACCGCAATTGCAAATGCTATGTTGTTCAAAAATCTGGCTCCTCAGGATATCGTGCTGCGCTATGGATTACCGGAAATTCATCTGGGCCATATCAAACGGATGACCACAAACTTTGGGATGTTGCAGTTTTCAAAAACCAATCATCCCGATCCGGATTCAGGCTATACCATCGACGACAATGCACGCGCAATGGTCGCGGTATGTATGCATAATGAGCTTTTTACGGGTAAAAAAGATCTGGTATACCTTCAAACTTATCTAAATTTTATTGAGCATTGTTTACAGCCTGACGGCCACTTTTTAAACTATGCAGATATTGATAAAAAATTCACAGCGCAGAATAAAGAGGTCAATTTAGATGATGCCAACGGAAGGACCATCTGGGCTCTGGGATTTCTCTTGTCCAGGCAAAACGCCCTGCCGAAAAGGATGGTGCAACAGGCTGAATCTATTCTGAAGCAGACATTTTCTCATTTAGAGACCATTCACTCCCCACGCGCTATGGCCTTCGCCATCAAAGGTTTACACTATTATCTTAGCGCAACACCTTCTCCTGACGCGCAGCGTTTGGTAGAAAAACTCGCCAACCGGTTGGTACAAATGTATCGGCACGAGGCTGAATCCGGCTGGCATTGGTTTGAAAGTTATCTCACGTATGGAAACAGTATTCTGCCGGAAGCCCTGCTTTGCGCCTGGCTGTCAACGGGCAATTATGGTTACCGGGACATTGCCCATGAGTCCTTTAATTTTTTACTCAAACACACGTTCACGGAAAAGGGAATAAAGGTGGTTCCGAACAATGGTTGGATGCAAAAGGGACAAGGAAGAGCGCAATACGGTGAACAACCCATCGACGTGGCCTATACCATTTTGGCTTTGCAGCTTTTTTACGAAGTTTTCAATGAGGCCCGCTATCGGGAAAAGATGGAAACTGCATTCAACTGGTTTTTAGGGCAGAACCACCTGGATCAGATCATTTACAACCCGTGCACTGGCGGGTGTTATGATGGGTTGGAGGAGACGCAAGTAAATATGAACCAGGGCGCTGAGTCAACGGTGAGCTACCTGATGGCCAGATTGGCCATTGAAAAATCGTTCAACAATCAGGAAATGAACCTCTATTCTGTTGGTATTCAACCGAGTGTGAAAAAGGAACGGAGAAGGGAATTAATGCTCCAATAAGTGGGCTCCTTAGGTGGCCTATTCTGCAAAAGAGTCTCCCGCAATTGGATTGTAGGAGGCTCTTTTTATTTTGTTTTTTGTGTAATAAGCCATTTTTTTAGGCTATCAGGAAGCGAAATGGTTAAAAAGCTTATCTTTGTATTGCGTGTTCTCCTATAATCCCACCGTGAATCCCGCTGCAAAGTGCTTTTAGGTGCTTCATAAATAATAAAAAAACGATTGCACATGAAGATTTCTACTCCGTTTCTGTTTATTCCATTCCTATTGTTTAGCATCACCCTTTTGGCAAAACCGATTTCCAGCACCTTTTCAGTGTCTGAGGACACCCTTTTTGTTGAATCGCCAATCAAAGTAGAAGAATACAACAACAGTCCGGCAAATCAAAAGGCCGTGATAAAAAAAGCAGAATCGCTCGCACCAACGGTGCTTGTCATCAACGATTTCTGCGGTCAGGGCTCAGGCTCCATAGAAATAACGCCGGATGCCAATACTCCCGGTCCTTGGTCTTACCACTGGTCGAACCTCGAGACTACCCAGGACCTGACAGGCCTAACAGAGGGTACCTACACGGTCACTATTACGGACGCCAATGGAGACATACAAATAGAAGAAGTGGTGGTGGGTAACTTTGGGCTCCTTGTGCCACCAGAGGCCAATGCTGTAGTGACCGGCAACACCGTGTGCATCGGGGTGTATACCGGAGCGCTCGACGTTACGGTGATACCTTTAACAGCGCCCTGGACCTACTTATGGTCGACGGGCGCCACCACTCAGGACGTTACTGGCCTAAATCATGGCACTTATACCGTGTCAGTAACCATGGGGGTCACCTGTACCACTGTTTTCGAATTTACAGTGCCAGACAATGCGGGAGGGCTGATTGCCAATATACCACCTCCCGGATATGCCTTCTCGACCTGTGAAAGGTCAGATGGGGGTACAGGAGTAATAGCCCAGGGGGGCCTTGGACCCTACAGCTACCTGTGGTCGAATGGGGTTACAACCTCTGGCAATAATGCTATTCCCGCAGATACCTACACGGTTACGGTTACAGATGCCAATGGTTGTACGGCTACAAACAGTGTAACGGTGGAGAACATAAATTATAATATGACGCTTGAAGGGGTTGTAAATGTGTCAAACACGACCTGCATAGGTGCCAATGGCAGTATTGACCTCCTAATTATTCACCCCATAGCGCACCAGGCTTCCTTCACCTATTTGTGGAGCAATGGGGCCACCACACAAGATTTGACCAACGTGCCAAGCGGGACTTATTTCGTTACGGTGTCCATAAATCAAGCTTGTTTTCTTACAGAAGGGTTTTATATAGAGCACGCACCATCTTTTCCAACCGTTGTGTTTAACAACACCAACAGCACTTGTGGTTTGAGCAACGGCTTTGTGAACCTGACCACCTTGTCGGGTAGCGGAACACCGCCCTATACCTACCTGTGGTCGAACGGGGCAACAACTCAGGACCTTTCCAATGTCCCGTCAGGCGATTACGAGGTGACCATAACCGGGACCAACGGTTGCACGTTTACCCATAGCGCCACTATAGACGACGTCCCGATCCTTTTTGGGTACAGCGCCCTTGTGACTGACCAAAGCGCCTGCGACACCACCAACGGCCAGATCGAACTCTCCTTGTTCCCCGGCAACCTTGGCTACCAATGGTCCAATGGGGCGACGACCAAGACTTTAAAAAACCTAGCGCCCGGAACTTACACCGTAACGATTAGCGCGGGCGGCACCTGTACGGCCGTAGAGACCTATGAAGTCGGTGATGTCCGGGAATATCCCCTTGTTCCCGCACTGCTGGACACCAGTAGCTGCGGGCTGGCCAACGGCGCCATTGACCTGGTCGTTCTGGGCAATGCCGCCACGCCGCTTACCTACCTGTGGTCAAACGGGGCAACGACCCAGGACCTTTCGGGAATCCTTGCCGACACCTTTTCCGTGACGGTGACCTCTGCGGTGGGATGCTCCAACACGAACACGTTCATCGTGCCAAACGTCAACGACACGATCAGGGTGCAGGGGAACGTGCTGGACAACATCTCTTGTTTGCTTCCCACAGGGAACATTGCGCTGAACATCAGCCCGATAGACAGCGCTTACACCTACCTTTGGTCGAACGGGGCTACCACCGACAGCCTAAGCAACCTCGCTGCGGGCGAATATCTGGTGACCGTCACCCTGGGTGTAAGTTGTATCGGCCTGGACACTTTTGAGGTGCTCAATAATGCCTTGCCCCCTGATCTGTCCACCACTGGTACTTCAACGAATTGTGGGTTGGACAACGGAGGGGTTGACCTCAACGTGAACAATGGAGCCGGGCCATTCCTGTTTCTTTGGTCGAATGCTGCAACGACCGAAGACCTGAGCAACCTTACACCTGGCGTATATTCTGTAACCGTGACAGGATCAAACAGTTGCACGGCCGTTGGTGCAGCTACTGTTTTGAACACCAACATCCCCCTCAACGTCAATGGTTTACCGCTTGGAAACACCTCTTGCGCAGCGGCAAACGGGTCGCTGGATATTGCCGTAACGCCCGCTGGAGCCTACAACTATCTGTGGTCCAATTTGGCCACCACCGAAGACCTGTATAACCTGTCTCCGGGTACTTATACCGTCACCGTTACACTGGGCACCTGCCTTTCTTCGAGCATCTTTATGGTAGCAGACAATGCCTTGTCACCCAACTTGTCGGCAGCTGGAACCTCTGCCAATTGCGGTCAGAATGATGGCGGCGCCGACCTTAGCGTAAGTGGCGGAACGGCGCCATTTAGTTTTCTCTGGTCAAACGCGGCTACCACCGAAGATCTTGCCAACCTCACACCCGGCGCATATTCTGTAACCGTCACAGATTCAAACAGTTGTACAGCAGTAAGCGCAGTAATTGTACTGAACAACAACATTCCCCTCAATGTCAATGCTGCGGCGGTTGGGAACACGTCTTGTACAACAGCCAACGGCGCTGTTGATCTCAGCGTAACACCCGTCGGGACTTATACTTACCTGTGGTCGAACGCCGCCAGCACCGAAGACCTGAACAACCTACAGGATGGCGTCTACACCGTGACCGTAAGCCTCGGTACCTGCGTGACTACCAGCACTTTTGCTGTGTTAGACAATACCGCCTCGCCCATATTGAGTTCAAACATTACGGCCTCGATATGTAGCGTGAACAACGGCAGCATTGACCTGAGCGTCAGCGGCACTGCTGGGCCTTATACCTACGTTTGGTCAAACATGGCCACCACCGAAGACCTGACCGACCTTCTGCCCGGCAACTATTCCGTCACCGTCACCGCACCCAACGGCTGTACCCAAGTGACTACGCTGAACGTTGCGAACAACGCCTCCAACTTTAGTTTGGCCGCTACGCCAGCGCCCCTGACCAACTGTGCGGTGAACAATGGCGCTGTTGACCTGAACATAACGCCTTCGGGCAGCTACACCTACCAATGGTCGAACGCTGCCACCACGGAAGACCTCAGCGGCCTGGCCCCTGGTACCTACACCGTTTCCGTCACCGAATCGGGCAGTTGCACGGCCACGGCTTCCTATTTTGTCATCGACCAACGCAGCAATCCCCTCAGTTCCCAAACCATTGTTCCAGAACTTTGTGGGCAGACGGACGGCAGCATCGATCTGAGCGTGAGCGGCGGCACTGCACCCTTCGAATATTTGTGGGCGAGCGCGCAAACAAGCCAGGATTTGGCAAATATTCCCGCAGGCAGCTACACGGTAACGGTTACCGACGCCAACAACTGTACGGTAACCGCCATTGCTTTTGTATCCGGCAATTCCATCTCGTTTGCACTTGCAGGTACGCCCAGTTCCAACAGTTCCTGTTTGCAGAACAACGGCGCCATTGACCTGAGTGTCAATCCTTTGCCAACAGGCGGAGTCACCTACCAATGGTCGAATCTGGCCAGCTCCGAAGACCTCAGCGGGCTGAACGCAGGGACTTACACCGTGACCGTAAGCGCAGGCGGAAACTGCACCAACACCGCCGCGTTCACGATTACCAATGACCTGCCCGGTCCTGTACTGTCCCAAAACATTGCAGCCGCACTTTGTGGACAGGCGAGCGGCGGCATTGATCTCAGCATAGCGGGAAGTCCCGCGCCTTATCAATATTTCTGGTCCAATGCCACCACCGACGAGGACTTGAGCGCAGTGGTTTCGGGCAACTATACTGTGACGGTGACGGCAGCCAACGGCTGTACTACCGTCGAAAATTTTGTGGTTCCGGAGAATACCATTGTCCCAAACATCGGCAGCATATTGACTCAATCTACGTCTTGCGTAGTCAATAACGGGGCCATTGACTTGAGCATCACGCCAGCGTCGGCAACGGGCTACACCTTCCTGTGGTCGAACGGGGCCGTGACCGAAGACTTGATCAGTGTCGCTGCAGGGACTTACACCGTTACGGTGAATGGTGGCGGGGCTTGTACGAACACCGCATCCCTAACCGTGGGCAGCACCATTCCACTGCCTTCACTTTCCATCAGCATCGCAGCAGCTACCTGTGGCCAGGCCAGCGGAAGCATCGACCTGAGCGTGACGGGAAGCCCGGTGCCTTACAGCTACAATTGGTCGAACGCTATAACGGATGAGGATTTAAACGCCGTACTGTCAGGCACTTACACTGTGACGGTGACAGCAGCCAACGGTTGCAGTGCCGTGGAGAATTTTACAGTTCCGGAAAATGTGATTGTCCCGGTGCTGAGTGGTTTGCCTACGGCGGCCAATTCTTGCCTGGCTTTTAACGGGTCAATTGACCTAAGCATCACATTTCCAATAAATTATACCGTATTGTGGTCTAACGGCAGCATTGCGGAAGACCTTACGAACCTGGCTCCTGGCACTTACAGCGTGACGGTCAATGGGGGCGGAGCCTGTACCAATACTGCCAGTTTTTCCATTGCTGACCAGACCACCCAGCCGCAGGCAAACATTGCTTCAAACACCACAGCTTTGGACTGCAGCACCACCGCCACCACGCTCAATGGCAGCGTGAGCGGGACGCCAAACCCGACTACTTTCCAGTGGTCGAACAACGGCAACCCGGTTGGCAGCGGCAGTAGCAGTTTAACCGTAAATACGCCTGGTCAGTATGTCCTCCTCGTGACAGACGAGCTGACTTTCTGTACTGCCACGGCCAGCATCTCTGTCACTCAAAACCTGGACCTGCCAGCCCTCTCTGTGGCAAATCCAGCCCTCCTGACCTGTTCAAACCCCTCGCAAACACTGACGGGCAGTTCGACCGTCGGAGGTATTCAGTTCTTTTGGGCAAGCATTGTTGGAACAGATACCACGATCTTGGGCCACGGGACTACACTTCCGGTATCTGCTTCGGGTAGCTATTTTTTGATCGGGCTGAATCCGGCCAACAACTGCGCGAACGCGATTTCGGTGAACGTCACGGCCGACCAGATCCCGCCAAGCGCCAATGCGGGCGCTCCATTTACCCTGGACTGTGCCGGTGAAACCGCCGGCCTCAATGGCAGCGGTTCGGGAGCGCCAACGCTATCGTATGCCTGGACCAGCCAGGATGGTCATTTTGTTTCGGGCGCAATGACTGCCAATCCGCTGATTGACGAAGCCGGCACGTATCAGTTGCTCGTAACCAATCCGGCCAACGGCTGTACCGCTACCGATGCGGTGACCATTGAGCCGGAGATTCCGGTAGCTTTTGCTTCAGTGCAGCACCCTACTTGTCTGGAGCTGTTGGGTACCGTTC
>JAUSMG010000315.1 GCA_030645295.1 Saprospiraceae bacterium
AAAGCAGACTAAAAAAGTCTTTTCCCGAAACAGATCCATCCCTTAGCACACGCAACATGATGGAGTCAAGCGCCTGGAACCCCCTGGAGGATTGTAATACCGAGGGATCGGGCGAACCGGACTTTTCCCATGCATCCACGAAAGTACGCAGTTTGCGCTGGGTCCGCAAAAAAGCATAACCGCTGGAAGCCTTCACAAACCCGCCAGCCGTGCCAATGTTGATCACCCGGCCTTCTCCGCCGGGTGAAAGGGGCAGATCGGTCATTGGGATCACCCCAAATTCTTCTTCCTCCACAGAATAAGCCCTGATCTTCAATACATTAGAAATATATTGATGCAGCTCGGCATCGTACTCTTCAGCTCGGCAAAGGGCGGGCGAGAACACCGTAAACTCCACCAAAGCACGGGTCTCTGTCAGGGGAAGTACATAGACAAAGCGTGTTTCTCCGTGCTGCTCCAGGCGATAATCCATAAAAGTAACCGCCGCCGGATTGAAAACCGGGGTAGGGGTTTCAATGATCCAGCCTTTGAAATGTTGGAGGAGAAAGGTGTGTGGTGATTTTGGATTTTGGATTTTGGATTTACGATTGGGCGCTGCCCATTGAGCGCCGTCGACAGATTTACCGGTCAAGGTCTCGGATGCCGTGGGATACCGTGCGGAATTAAAAACCCATTCCCCGTGAAAATTGCCCTGGTCCGTTTTTACAATCCCATTCTGAGCATCAATGTCGAGGATATTGGCGGTGATTCTTTGAACATTCGGGTATTTTGCCAGTTCAGTTTTAGCCCAGTTATAAAAATCCAGACCGCGAATCATGTGGTACTGATAGGGTGCAATGTCCAGCACCTTGTCAAAATGCGCTCCGAAAAACAAACACTGATCCCAGATTTTATGCCCAACCGGTGGCAACGGTTCGCCTTCTTTTGCCCAAAAACACCAGGTGCGGTCGTTGCGCGATTTGTCGTCGCGGTCGATCAGAACAATTTTTTTGTCCTGAAAAAAAGGCCTTCGTGCGCATTCAAGTGCGAGCGTAAGGCCTGAAAGGCCGGAGCCCGCGAGGAGGATGTTGGATGTTGGACTGCTGGACATTGGACTGCTGGACGTTGGACTGCTGGACGTTGGATTGTTGGACGTTGGATTGCTGGACAGTTGAACTTACTGTTGTTGGATTACTGGATTCGGAATAGGCGATGCAAAAGTACCGATTGTACAGGGCACAATTTGATCCGTAATAGTCAACGGTCAAAAGTCAACGGCCAATGGTCAAAAGTCAACGGCCAATGGTCAACAGTCAACGGTCAACGCTCAAAAGTCAAAAGTCAACGCTCAAAAGTCAACGCTCAACGGTCCAATCACTGTATTTTGCAGCCATCTTCTTTCCCCCCGTCTGATGACACAAGCCAAGGCTTCTTTAATATTACTCTACCTGTTGGTTTTCAATTTTTTGAGTGCGCAAACCACGCTCTCAAAATCGGTGGATTTCATTTGCCGCGACTGTCGCCCTGCCGATGCGCTGGTGGCCCTGAGTCGCCAAACGGGGGTTAATATCGTGTTTAGCGACCGTTTTTTTGAACGCTGTCAGCCTTTGACGGTCCAGGCCAAAAAGGAATCGATGAAGGAGGTATTGGAAACCATCAGCGCGTGTGGTCGGGTGTCGTTCAGGGAAATTGATGGTCAGATTGTCTTTTTTAAAAGATCCCCTAAGCTTACCCTCAGCGGTTATGTGCAGGATGCAGAAACTGGCGAACGGCTCATCGGCGCGAATGTCCGGGTCCTTTCTGCCGTCGGCGAAGGGGTAAGTGGCGGTGCAACCAGCAACGAATTCGGTTTTTTTAGTTTGAAAGTGGAGGAGGGAGAGATCATCCTCGCAGCAGCGTATGTGGGTTACCAAATGGAGCGCAGTACGGTATCTGTCTCGGACAATAAGATCATCCGCCTGAGGCTGCATTCTATAACCAGATTGCCCGAAGTGGTCATTCCAAGTCTGTCCGAAAAAGAAGCAAAAGAAAAGAAAAGCGGCAGCCCTACATATCTGAATATGAAGGAGATGCGTGCTTTGCCCATGCCTGGCGGGGAGGCGGATCTTTTGCGCCAGGCCGCGCTGCAGACGGGTATCCAGACCGGCGCTGATGGCATTGGAGGCCTGCATGTCCGCGGTGGCAACGCCGACCAAAATCTCTTTTTGCTGGACGATGTACCCGTATATAGCCCAAGCCATGCACTGGGCTTGTTTTCCATTTTCAACCCAAGCACCGTGAGTAGCGTTCGACTCTGGAAGGGCGATTTTCCTGCCCGCTACAGTGGCCGGGCTTCATCGGTGTTAGATGTACGTACCCGCGACGGCAATTCGCAGCATTTCCGGGGGGAGGTATCTTCTGGCCTTTTTGCTTCCTCGGCGGTAGTGGAAGGGCCATTGAAAAGAGACAAAGGTTCGTTCCTGATTGGCGGGCGCATGACGTACTTCGATCCCTGGGTCAAATTTTTCAGTGATCGCGGCAATTTGCTGACTTTTTCAGGCGATGCGGTGAAATATCGGTTTTACGATTCCAACCTCAAATTGAACTACACCCTGGGTGACCGGGACCGGGTGTTTTTCTCCTTTTATCGCGGTGGCGACGTATTTAAAAACAATTTTAAACAATCTTACGACGACCCCAAAGGATACATCACAGATTTTAATGAACTGACCACAGACTGGGGCAACAGCATTGCCGCCCTGCGTTGGAATCACCTTCTTCGGGAAAACCTTTTCACCAACACGACCATTCGCTACAGCCGTTTTTTCTACCAAAGCGGCCTTGCGTTTCGCTCCAACATCTTGTATCCCAACGGCAAACAGTTTGTACTGGCGAACTATGGCCAATTATACCAGACGCTTATCCGCGACTGGTCCGGCAAAACCGACTTTACCTTTTACGTTTCTGATGCGCTCACCCTGCGTTGGGGAGCGGCTTACACGGCGCATGGTTTTCAGCCGGGCGCGCTCTCGGCCAACTTTCTGCAGCCTGGTCAAACGCAGGAAAATGTGGATTCCCTCGCCAACCGGCTGCTCAACAACGAGCGGCTGAACGCCGATGAGGCCGAGGCGTATTTTGACGCAGAGATTGATTTGTGGGAAAACTGGCGACTCGAAGCAGGGGCAAACGGTTCCGTTTTTCAGACCAAAGGCACCAATTACCGGCTACTCCAGCCCCGTTTTCGCCTGCGTCGTACAGGGATAAAAGGCTGGAATCAATGGGCTGGCTGGCATAGAATGGCGCAAAACCTTCACCAAATTGGCTCCTTCAACGTGAGTTTACCTTTCGAACTCTGGGTGCCCAGCACACGCCGGGTACCGCCCGAGATCGTGTGGCAGGCTTCAGCAGGCATGGGTTGGCAGCATAAAAATTGGAGCTGGCAAGTGGAAGGTTATTATAAAAAAATGGAGCGTGTACTCACTTTTATTGCCTCCAATGATGCCCTTTTTGCAGGGGGCGCCGTGGATGCTAGTGGTTGGGAAGATCGAATTGCCCTCGGCACCGGAAAGAGCCGCGGCGTAGAAGTCTTATTGGAAAAAACATCCGGGAAACTCAGGGGTTCCATCGCCTATACGTTGTCGGAAACGGATCGTTTTTTTCCGGACCTCAACGCAGGCCGACCGTTTCCGTTTCGTTTCGACCGTCGTCATGATGTAAAAATTACGCTGCGCCAACAATTGTTCAAATGGCTGGAGGCCGATGTGGTTTGGGCTGTGGCCACCGGCAATCCGATTACACTCGCCGGGGTAAAATTTCGCCACGAATCCGTGGAAGGGGAGGTAGAGCGTGACATATATTTTTACACAGAGGTAAATGGTTACCGGCTTCCCACGTATCACCGGCTGGATGCGGCGCTCAATGCCAGTTGGGGGAGGGGAAAAGTGCACCACGGGCTTCAAATCGGCGTTTACAATGCCTATAACCGCGCCAATCCGTTTTATCTTTTTGTGGATGCTGGGAGCAGTATCAAAGGGAAGGCGATTCAGTACACTTTGTTGCCGGTGCTGCCAGTTTTTCGGTATGAACTGAAGTTTTGAGATTACCCAACTACCACAAAATCGGCACTCCATAATCCGAAAAATGCGGATCGAGGGTAACGATGGTAAGCCCTTCAATAGAGGCTTGAGCGATAAGCATCCGGTCGAATGGGTCGCGGTGGTGGAGGGGCATCTGCTCAATCAGCAAGGTATGCCTAGGTGAAACACCCAAAATTATTGCATCGCTTTCTTCAATCTCTTTGATAATCTGATCAAGGGGTTTTAATAGGACTAATTTTCCAAGTCGCGCCTTGATGGCTATTTCCCAAAATGAAGCAACGCTTACAAATTTGGTATTCGTTGCAGTTTCTATTGCTGTTTTGGCTGTCACACTGAGCTGTTGATCGTTCTCCCCAAGCCAGATGAGTGCGTGTGTATCTAGTAAAAGATTCATCACATATACTCATTGAAATCTTCAAGTGGTGCTTCAAAATCATCAGCCATAATAAAAGAACCTTTCAAAAAGCCAGCTTTTAGGGGTTTTTTGGTAGCCGCTTTTTTGGCTTTAGGATATTCTAACGGTTCGTCAAAGTCGGGCGACATCGAGAACATTCCCTTTGCTCCGCCGAAACCTGCTTTGACATTAGTTTGAGCCTCTTGCTGCTTCAACTCTTGCGAGGTTAGATCTTTACCCTCCCGGCTCAACAGAAATTCGATATAGTCCAGAACCTGTTTTTTAAGTGAATCTGGCAGTTCTTCTATTTTGGAATACAATGCTAAAGTACTCATGGTAACTATGTTTTTGCATACAAAAGTAAATCAAAACTATCTTTTTTACGAAAGAATCTTAGTGCTTTCTCCGCAAAAATAGCCACCCCATCAAAAGCAAAATCCCCCCCGCCCCCAACATCCCCCACACCCTCCATCCCCAGGGCTGCTCAATCGCCCGGTCATCGCCCACCACCACCAGCCCCGCCCAGAAATAGGGCGATTGCGCAGCGCTCCCAATTTCAGCGTCAGAGAGGTAGGCCAATTTGGCTTCACGCAAGGCCGTACCCGAGGTTTTTCCCTGCCGGATGTTGTCGTAAAAATAACGCAACAAACGGTTGGTACTCTGGTCGTTCACAGACCAAAGGCTTGACACAATGCAGGCCGCGCCAGCTTGTGCGAAGGCTCGCGCGAGGCTCATCACACCCTCCCCTTTTTCCTCTTTGCCGAGGCCTGTTTCGCAGGCACTCAGCATCACCAGATCGGCTTGTAAGGGCAACGCGTAGAGATCCGGCAACAATAATGAGCGGTCCATCAACTCAATGCGCGGGTTTCCCTCCGCGAATGCATGGGTCGAAAAATGAAGTACCCGATATCCGTCTGCTTCTTTCATAAAGTGTTGTTCATCAGCTGATTGTCCGCTCAGGTTATGGTTGTCCCAGCCTTCAATTCCCCGCCAGTCAAAATCAGCGTTGACCAATGGAGCCAGCCCTCGCTCGCGATGAACAAAGCCTGGTGCAATGGAAAGCAAATAATTGGATGCGCTGGATTTCAGGTCCTTTTGCTGGCGAAGCACTGCGAGGGACCAGCCGTATCGTAAGGATTGTTTGCGAAGAAGGTAAGCAGCGTTGCGCAGGCTGGGTGTGCCATCCATTGCGGTCAACAATGCCTCGAAAGGCACAAAATTCAAGATTCCATCCGGCAAAATAGTCAGTTTGGAAGCATTGGCTGTTTCGGGTGGCAGCAATTTCTGCCAGAGTGTATAAGCGGTTTGGAAATATCCGGCCGGATCGTTCAGGATGGCGTAATCGTTCCCGAAAAAAGCCAGATAGCGTCCAATCAGACTTTGCAGATCGGCATCGTTTGGAATGCGGTTCCAGACACTCGGTTTGTCTTTTTGAAATACAAAAATATCCACCCATTCCTCGCTTAGAAAGTATTCAACCAGGGTCTCGTCTGCTGAATAATCACCATGAATGGGTAACAAATTGACCGAATTGGTTTCAAAAGCCGTCAAATTTGGGTAGTCCTTGCTTAGGGTTTGTTCAAGATTTGCAATTTGCCCCTGGATCGCGTCGGCCTCGATGCGCCATTGCGGTACTTGCTCGCTTGCCGGGTTGAGCAAGAGTTTTTTGTCAAAAGAAGAGAGGTTTTGGCGCAAAGCCGTGAGTTCGTCAAAACGTTTGTCGATGCCCGAAAGCCGTTGGCGCACCAGATTATCTTGCAAGGCTTCGAGCAGAAGCGCGGCCTTGCTGCGTTCTGCGATGCTGAAGCCTTTTTCCAGCCACACAATCTGTCCTGTTTTTTCAAAAAGCAGCCGGGCGACATGCATGGCTGCTTCCTCCCGGGCGCGGGCGTCTTTTTGTAAATTCAGCTTGGATGAACTATATTGGAATACCCGACGCAGCATCGATTCGGCCTGCCAGGCGAGATCGTGGCATTCGAGGGCTGTTTCCAGCCAGTGTGTGGAGCCATCTATCTCAAATAGAATTTGTAATGCCTCAGCTTTCGCAGTCAGGGCTTCAAAAATTGTGTTTTCTTCATACAGTTGGTCGGGTTTCGGATTTGATAATCTGTTGCCGGGCAAGGGTCGGCTAGCAGGAATTACGGCATAAAGCGCCCGGTTGGCAGCGTCAATCGCCGGGATGGGACGGCCAAGCCGGAGGTATAATTTGGAGAATGCGATGTGGTCTTTGCCGACCTCCCGGGAAATGTCACCGGAACTGACAAGGTCGTCCGCCAGCGCAGCCGCAAGGAATCGCTCGGCTTCGGCAAACTTTCCAAGTTGGGTATTGGCGAGCCCGGCAACGCGGTAGGCCCGGGCGCGGTAGTCAAGCGTGCGGGTATCATCCGGGCCTTCAGGACGGAGCAGGCGAATGGCCTCGGTGGCGGTGCGGGCAGCTTCGGCAATACGACCCTGATCGAGCAGGGTTTCGGCAAGTCGGCCCAAAAGCAGGCCGCGTTTTCCAGCAGAAATGCCGGCCAACCGGAGCCCTTTCCGGTAGTGTGCTTCGGCAGCGGAATAGTCGCCTTTGTTCCAGTAAGCAGTGCCAATGTTGGAGTAAAGCCCTGATAATGCTTCGGGATCTCCATTTTCGGCAATAGGCAGGGCTTTTTGAAAAACGGCAACGGCCTTGTCATTGTCACCCAGGCGGCTGTAGTTATTGCCCAGCGGTTTATAGACCGAATAAACCACATCAAAGTCGGCATATTTATACTGCTCCCAGTACTGAGCAGCGATGGAATAGGCCTGGTTGGCCTGCCAAAACTGGCCCATTTGTGACAAAAACCAACCCTTATTGGCAAACAATAGCATGAAGGGATACGATTCCGCTGCATTTTTGGGCTCACGCCATTTGTTTCCCCAGCTTGCATTTAGATGAGCAAGCGATCTAGGGTGATCATCTTCAAATATTTCATGAATATCGACCTGGGTCTGCCCCCATAAAGCGAGACTGTCGACTTGTCTGGCGAGGCGCGCTTTTTTATTTAAAAAATGGATTGCGCTATCCCCCAGTCCCGCTTCCAGCAAATGGGAAATTTGATCATCGTATTGATGCAGCCCGGAAAAACTTTGGGAGCATACAATATGCGATTGTGTACATAATAGAATGACAATCAGTATGAATTTGACCTTGGAAGGGGGGATCATTGGCTGCAATTTTACGCAGCAAATTACAGTTTTAATTCCAGCGACAATTGTGCAAACGGCACGAGCGTTTTCTTTCGCCCCAAAATTGCCCCGGCCCTGACACCAAAGTTTATCCCCTGGCGGACGGAGCCCAAAGTGAGATCGGCAAAGGCTGTGTAACTGAATCGTGTGTCAGAGAAAGTCGTAGGGGTCTTTTCTGTTTCCTCGTGAGAAATATCCCGCACCACCTCCAGAAATCCTGCCGAGTTGTCCTTCACGCTGTATCGGATTGAATCCGTACTGATCAAAGTGTTGGTTTGCCCATTGTCCAGAAATACCCTTGCTGAACCTCCAATGCCCATGCCAAACCAAGGAGTGAAATTTTTTCGCAGTAAAAAAGGGACCTCAAATGAAACAAACCCGCGCATTATTTCTACGATGCTGTCCATCATTACGGTATCTTTAAAAGCTTCGATCAGCGGACTGGGATTCGCAACAGGAAAGGTTTTGGTTTGGGTAAAAGTGGTTTCTTCCGGATTCCCGCGTCCCCGGATTCCCGTCAGCAATTCTACCTGCGGGTACACGCTCCAGGATTTGAATGGAGACAGACTCGCCCCCAGGAAAACATAGCCTTCCTGCACAAACGACTCATTTTCAATCTCTTCTGCTGTACCAAAATTAGGCTCAAATCCATAGCCAACTTTCAGACCCGGCGAAATGCCGGTTTTGAAACGGGTTCTGGTGTAATTGGTATAGATCGGCGCGTTTTTGTCAAAGGTGATTTTAGCGCGGCTGCGGAACGATCTTTTGGGCATTCCCCGCTCGGCTTCCATCCGATATCGGACAAATCCTTGGGTGGAATCACGATTGTCCGCATCCTTTTGACGGCTACCCGGCAGGTAGATATTTCGGAAAGTGAACAATAAGCCTTCCTTACTGGAGGCCGTGTCCAGACAACCGGTAGTCGGGACTGGCTTGGGGCAGATCGGACATTTGGGATACCATTCTACCGGACGCATCTGCTTCATATCCAGTCCTTCGGGAATTTCAATTTTTAGTTCTACCATACTGGCCGGCCCCTCCCCGTTGTTCTGGAATTGCACTTTGTAGTCCAGCTTTTTGCTTCCAATAAGGCGATAATTTACCCGGCTGTCGGACACGAGAATGGCATTAGGATCATGTGAACTAACGATCTCAAATTCCAATTCATAGCGTTCAGGCGGAATGAGCGGATCAAAAGGCGCGAATACAGCTTCTAAATGAATGAATGCATTGGTGTCCTGAAGCATTTTATCAGTGCCTTGCAGGGCGATAAACAAATTGCGCTTTTCGCCAGTCTGGAGCCTGGTAAAACGCCATATTTTTTCTTCCCGGTAGGCTCCTCTCGCATTGTCAAGCAGGTTTTGGAGAATGGTCGAGGCTGGGTAATCGCCTGACAAAGCTGTACTTACGCCAGTATGGGAGGGCAAATCAAGCACCGTCCAGCGCTGGGTTGGCGAATCATCCATAGGCAATGCCTGCGAGACTGCGTCATCTGCCCTTTCCTCGAAATGAAGCCTGGCGCTGTCCAGTGCGAAGTGGGAAACGGGGAACCTTTTTTCATTGAAGAAAAAGTGAAGTCGCCCGTCGGTTGTGACCATGCCCAGGTTCCGATAACTTAGGATACAGACCAATGCTTCCTGCGCACGCGCTTGCCGACTCGCTTTCATACGAATGGGCAACCGCATTGAATCAAATACTGTGGGCAGTTCCACTGGTTGTTTACTACCCAGATCGGCTACCACACTGTTGGTTTTGCCTTTTGGTTTGCCGCCATCATCATAATGTGCGGTCGCTTCTAAAATTGGGTGGTAATCCCCAGCTCCTTGGTAAACATGGGAAGGACTTTCTTCAAAACTAAAACTGCCATCGCCAAATTCCCAGTAGTACGTCCAGAATGCCTCGGGTGCGCCGGCTTTTTGTTGCAAAGGCGGTGGAACAGGGTGGAATCGGTATTCATTTCCATCGGAACCTACGGTAAAGTCTACCTGCCGCGGAGGACTTAGAGCTTCGGTTTGCGCCAACATATGAGTGCAAGAAAGAAGGAAACCGGAAATCGCTACAAGGGTTTTCATAGGCGAAAGATGCTTGGTTTGGATGGCAAGTTACTCCACCACCTTAAAAGTCGTCCTTCTATTCGTCTGGTGCTCCGCCTCGGTACAACTTGAGCAAGAACAATCCGCCGCTGGCTGGCTTTCCCCATACCCTTTGGCAGACAGACGCCCGGGGTCTATACCTTTGGAAATCAAGTAGTTGACCGCACTTTGAGCGCGGCGTTGGGAAAGGCCCTGATTGTAGGCATCGTTGCCGCGGCAGTCGGTGTGGCTGCCCAATTGGATGCGGATCCCGGCATTTTGACGCAGTACTTCTGCAAGCCGGTTGAGGGTTGGTTCGGCATCGGGGCGGATGTCCCACTTGTCGTAATCATAGTAGATATTCTCCAGTACGATCTCCCGGTCGCGGAAAATTTGATCGAGCACGATTTCAATTTCAAAGGTCTGCACCGGATTTCCCGGGTCTTTGGCGATGCCTTTTGTGCTGAATTTTGTGCTGTTGGCAAGGTAACCAGCCAGAGTCGCATTGAAATTGTAATCGGTGTTTTCAGCCAGCTCCATTTTGAAAAACCCGTCTTCCTTCACTGTGAACCCTTGTTTTTTGCTGCCCCAATCGGCCTGCACGGATGCGCCGGAGAGCGGTTTTCGGCCCAATATTTTGCTGTTGGGGTTGGAAGGATCAGCGAAGATCTTTTCCAGAACATAGCCCTCCAATATCATTTTATACACCAATGGTTTGGGGGGGACGGTGTCCACTTTTGGTGGCTTTGGCGGCGGAACCCGCTGTTCAAAATGGTATATATCGTCGCCTCCTTTGGCCGTTTCCAGCGGACGATTGCTGGTGAAAAAGCCCGATTTGATCAAGTCCCCAGGTTTTGGGTCTTTGACTATCGACAAGGATGCGCGGTCCACGATGAGCGCAAAATCATCTGCCCCGCTGTTGATGGGCGCTTTGAGATTCTGGGGCGGCGACCAGGCATTCTTTTCAGATTTATAGGTTCGGAAAATATCCAGTCCGCCCATGCCGGTGTGGCCATCGGAGGCGAAGTAAAGCGTGTCCGCATCGAAATTTGGAAAGAGTTCGTTGGAGGGTGTGTTCACGCTGCGCGGCAGAAGTTTGGGCGCATCCCAGCCGGTCTCGGTTTTCGGATTGCGTTGCACCGACCAAAGATCGAAACCGCCCCAGCCCTCAGGATCATTGCAGGCATAATATAGCGTATTGCCATCAGCGCTCAGGGTAGGGTGGAAGTAATTGATCTTTTCTTTTTGAAAGGGTAGGGGCGCCGGAACAGACCATAGCGCATCTGTGCGGCCTTTTTCTGAATAATAGATCTTGCAGAAAGCGTCATCGCCCTTGTAGGCGCCCACAGCCCTGACAAAAAATGCTTCGGTTGAAACTTTGTTAAAACAAGGCGTACCCTCGTTGCTGGCGGTATTCCATTGACTGTCAAATGTTTGTGGACTGGCGCTTTTAGGTTCAGCAATAAAAATGTCCATGAATTTATTGCCCGTCCATCGGTAGTTCTCCTTGCCTACGATCATGTTTCGGTCGCTCGTAAAAACAAGTCTTCCATCGTGAAAAAACACGGGTGCAAAGTCATTTTGAGGGCTATTGAAAGGCACCGATTCGATGTTCCAGCCATTGCCGGGCCGTTCATTCAGCCAGCCTTCAGCGACCGTACATCCGGTAATCTCTTTTCGATACTCGTATGGAGAACCGATCTCGATGCCCAGATTTTTAAACACATCGCGTGCTGCGGCATAGCGTTCGAGCTTTTTCAGGGTAAATGCCTGGGCTTTTAATGCATCGGCTCCAAAATTATTGGCATAAGCGGCCTCAAACCAGGGCAGGGCTTTTTCATCCTGCCCGATGCGGCGATACGAATCGCCCAACAAATAGGCCAGTTGACCTTTTTCCTTGCGGGTTTTGGCGCGGGCGAATTCTTTTTCAAGTAAGGGTACCGCTGTGGCAAACTGTTTCCGTTCGTAAGCAGTGCCACCATCTTTTATTTTTAAGGTGTAGGAGCAGGCGGATGCCAGCAGCAGGAACAGAAAGAAGCAGAGGGCAGTTGTTTTTGTGTTCATGATCAAGTATTTGAGACCGAAATATGTGGCGAACAAGTGGGGCATTTCGTGGAGAGAAAGTTGTCCGGGCGGATGACAAAGGTGTTGATTTTTGGAGAAATAAAATTGAGGTAGGTTTTGTCAAAGGCATTCCAAATGGCCATTTTGTTTAATTTTGCGGTCTACAAAGTTACAAGTCATTCTCCTTGTTTGACGATGTAGGAAGTCAATTTTGCTTTTTACGCAAACTACTCACACTGATACATTTTGATATTAAAAAAGATGAACAAACTCGTTTTCTCCCTTTTGCTCGGTCTGCTTTTCATTGCCTGCCAGAATACGCCTAAGT
>JAUSMG010000332.1 GCA_030645295.1 Saprospiraceae bacterium
ACAGGCAACCTGTTAATTTTCATTAGAAAAATTTGGCAAAAGGGGTACTTTTGCACCCGAATCCAGAATAAAGTTGGGCGCAACTTTTTCGACCGATTCCCATAAAAAACCTTCGCTGCCACGCCGCCCCTCCAAACTGCGCTATCATTCAACCACATTTCAAAGCGGCGCAGCAGCATTCTTCTCATGGAAATTGCCATAGTAGTAGTTCTCATTGTCCTGCACGGGTTTCTTGTGCTGGGTGAAATCGCGCTTCTAACCTCTAAACGCTCGCGGCTCGAAGGCGAAAAAATGAAGGGTAACCGCAACGCCGCCATCGCTGTCGACCTGCTGGACAATATTGACCAATATCTGTCTGCAATGCAGATAGGAATCACGCTCATTAGTATCGTTGAAGGTGCATACGCTGGCGTTGCGATCGGCCACCAATTGGAGCCCTTTATTTCCACCATTCCGAGTGCGGCGCCTTATGCGGAGCAGATCTCGATTTCAATTGTCGTCACGCTCATTACCTATTTTTCCCTTATTGTCGGTGAATTAGCGCCGAAGTACATTGCTATTCAATACGCTGAATCGCTGGCCATTGCTTTCGCACCAGTGATGAATTTCATCATAAAAGTGACCGGGCCAATTTCTTCCTTCCTGAGCTGGAGCACCAAAATGCTGATGCGGATGCTGTTCATAAAACCCAATGATCAGCAGAGCATTTCGGAGGATGAGATCAAATTAATGGTAAAAATGGCCAACCAGCAGGGCGTTTTAGAGCAAAAGGAAAGTGAGTTTATTACCAATATACTGCGCTTTGCCGACCGTGATGCCTATACGATCATGACGCATCGAAATGATGTGGAATGGATTGATATACAAGAAAGTATGGAAGAGAATGACCGTGTTATCCGCGAAAGTGGTTACACTAAATTCCTGCTTTGTGATGATGACATTGAGAATATTATAGGGGTGATAAAACTCCGCGACTACATTGGAAATCGGAACAAAAAGGACTTCGACCTAAGAAAAATAACCACTCAGCCGCTTTACATTCCGGAAACAATGAACGCACTAAAAATTCTGGAACGATTCCGAAAAGAACGCAATTACTTTGCAGTAGTCGTGGACGAATATGGCTCGACCCAGGGAATTATCACCCTGCACGACCTAACGGAAAACATTTTTGGCACATTGCCCGATCTTGACGATGCGATTGAACAGGATATCGTGACCCGGGAAGACGGCAGCCTTTTGATCGATGGCATGATTCCGATCGATGAATTGCGTGAAACCCTTAGTCTCAAAGAATTTGATTTTGAAGATGCCGATTATTCAACGTTGGCAGGCTTTATCCTCTACAAACTCAGTGAGATCCCAAATATCGGTGATATTCTGACAACTGAAGGGTATCGGTTTGAAATTGTGGACATGGACAAAAGTAAGATTGATCGGGTATTGGTGAGTAAGATGCCGGAAGAGGAGTGAGTTTGAAGCCCTAAAAGGAAAGTTTCAAGGTCTGATTGACACGAATTCGTTTGAACTTGCAGCGTTTATGGCAAGATAATGTGATAATGTGGCCAATGTGATAATGTGGATCAATGACAATCGGCCATTGTTAAATCTAAGGCTGGTAAAAACGATGAAATGACAAATGACCTGCTGCCTTCCCGGCTCGAACCCTTTAAAAATCGGCTCACCAAGAACTTCCGGTACTTTGGTAAGTGGTCCCGGCGACAGGGTATAACCTGTTTCAGGGTATACGATAACGACATTCCGGGCACGCCATTAGCCATCGATATCTACGAGGGGATTGCACACATCGCTGAATATGAACGCGATCATGGTATGGATCCTGACCAGCACTCGGCCTGGCTGGCAGAATGTGTTCAAGTCTGCTCCGAAGTGCTTGATATTCATTCTGATAGCATTTTTTTGAAATATCGGCAACGGCAAAAAGGGCTGCGGCAATACGAGCGCTTTTCACGCGCTGGCTCGGAATATATTGTACACGAAAATGGACTGAATTTCCTCATCCGTCCAGCCGATTATCTCGATGTTGGACTATTTCTGGACCATCGGAACACGCGTCAAATGGTACGGAAAGAAGCTGATGGGAAGCGCGTGCTCAACCTTTTTGCTTACACCGGTTCGTTCTCTGTTTATGCCGCAGCAGGGGGCGCAGCATCCACGCTAACCGTCGACATGAGCAATACATATCTGCAATGGGCCGACCGCAACCTTGCTTTAAACGGTTTTTCTACGGGCCCGCATCGCTTGCTACAGGCCGATGTTACCTCCTGGTTACGAATGGCGGTGCGCGAACAGTTCGACCTTATTGTATTGGATCCGCCCACTTTTTCCAACAGCAAGCGAATGACTGGGACGCTCGACACCCAACGGGATCATGTATGGATGCTCAACGCAGCACTGCAACTCTGTGCTCCCGGCGGAACCATATGGTTTTCAACCAATTATCGCCGTTTCAAGTTAGAGGAAGCCGCCATTCGTGCTTCCGAAATCCGCGATATTACCAAGCAGACCATCCCGGAAGATTTCCGGAATGAGCGGATACATCAGTGTTATGTCTTGACAAAATGAAAATGGACAAATGGATGCTTTACCACCGTGGCCTTCCCGCCTGCCAAGCCCTGGCGAGTGGGATGGAGGGTGGAATTGGCCCAATTCAGATCTTTTAGTAGCGACCCAATCGAATCAATCTCACCAATCGCCCAATCCCACCAATCCTATAACCCCTTCACATCCACATTTACCTTTCCCGTTGAAAAAAGATTGACCCGGATACCGGTAGGGGTAACGCGGGTGTCCTGAACAGCCACACTGTCGAGGGCGCCGTACAGGGTTATGCCGGGTTGAATTTCATAATTGCTCAGCGTCTGTTGCACGGAGTTTTTTACTTCTGCAATGTTCTGAGCAAGGGGAAATACCATACTCGCAGCCATTTTTTTCTTGATCGTTCCCTGGAAGATCCAGGAGGCGGAACGAAGTAGAAAACTGCGCGTATCTATATGAAAATCAAGATCTTTTACTTCGATCTGGTTTTTAATGGGGTTAAATTCCGGTCTTCCGATAAAGTAAATCTGACCGTTAAAGGAGCCACTTAATTTGGTATTCACCACCAGGCGGTCATTGTTGCCCCAAAGGGCCAGATCCTCCACTTTTACCTTCTTTTTCCCGGATTCAAAAACCTGGCCAACCATGATGTTTTTGGCCAAACGCTCGGCCTCGGCAAAGGGCACATCGGTGGCAAAACGCATTTGAAAATCATCTGGCGCTTCGGTGAGCAGCGTCAGGTTGGGTAGATAGGAATTTTCCCGAAAGGTCGGTTTTTCACCGAAGGATACGTCGTTGAGGCATTCAACGGCAATTTTGGTTTGCAAGGCATTGTTGTAGGTGGTGATCGGAGTCAAGCCGATGCTGACCGGGGTAGTTTTTGACCACATGCGATATTCCTCGTCAATTAGAACGGGCTGTTGGATGGCCTCCCAGGCCTCCTGGACGTAGGGGCGCAAGTTGATCTGTTGACCTACATATTGATCGAGCGTTTTACTCAGTGTTTTCTTGCTGCGATTTAGGACGAGGTTAGCAATGGCTTCCACGCTGATGTCACCAACGCCGGTTTTCAGGGTGGGCCGATGGAGCCATTCGTGCCATTCGACCTCGGTCTGGGTGTTGAGGCTCCAATCCGGGTTGATTCCGAAAGTGGTTTTGAAATTGAGGACGAGTTCGCCTTCGGCCTCGGCAGCGCTGCCGAATAAAAGTTCTTTTTTTATCCAAAGTTTGAGCGGAACACGGTATTTTACGGTGTTTCCGGCAAAAAACAGACTAATGTCCTGACTTTTCCAGGCGTTCATCATGAGTCCATCGTGACCATTATCGTCGTAGGAATAATCCTCAAACAGCGCTGTATTGCCCAGTCTGGCATTGAGCGAGCGCAGTATCTCGTCCACCGAAATGCTTACCGGGATGCTGAGCGTGGAAGGCACAGGGGCAGGGTCGGCATTGGCGTTGTACTGCTCAGGGGGCTGAGGCGCGTTCGTGTATTTGGAGGTGTTACAGAAAGCGAGGAGGGTTAGGAGGGGGAGGAGTTTATAGAGATGCATAGGAATTGTACTAATTCAGCTACAGTATTAATATTAGCAGCCACTAATTTCAGAATAAGTTGTGGGCAAATATATCCACTTTTTTGTCCACCACAGCGCAATAAGGAGCGTCTCAGGCTATATTCGCCACATGCACCATCTTATCTTCCACCTCTTGTACCAGTTCTGTAAAATGTTTCTCGCGTTTGAGTTCCCGAGATCGATGGTCGGGGATGTCAACTTTGATATGCTCAATAATCTGGGAGGGTGCAGCTTTCATAATGTAAATGTCATCGCCAAGATAAACGGCTTCTGAAATGTCGTGCGTCACGAAGATCACCGTGGAATGGAATTTTTCCCACAATTGGATCAGCAGTTCCTGCATTTGAAGTCTGGTTTTAATATCCAATGCGCCGAAAGGTTCGTCCATTAACAGGATATCGGGATTTGCCAGCAAACTGCGGGCGATGGCTACCCGCTGCAATTGCCCTCCGGACAAAGTGGGATACTGCGCATATTTGTCCTCATGGCCACCAAGTCCTACCAACTCGATCATTTCTTGGGCGTTTTGAAGGCGCGTCTTTTCATCCATTCCTTTGAACTGTAGTCCCAAGGCCACATTTTCCCGAACAGTCATCCAGGGAAACGAGGAGTATTGTTGAAAAACCATACTGATTCGGGAATCGTCGGTGACTATTTTATCATGCACTTTAACGAGTCCGCTGGTCGGTTTCTGTAATCCACATACATAGCGCAGAATGGTAGATTTGCCACTGCCAGAAACCCCAAGCAGCACAACAAATTGCCCACGGTTTGGATGGTCTTCAATGAGTAAGTTAAAATCTTTTATAACGAAGGATTTGCCGCCATCGTAGGACTGGCTTATGTTTTCCAACTGAATTATATTGGGCAAATGCGTTCCTTGAAAGTGCACCATATTCATTTTTGTTTTGAAGCTCCCGCTATCTTAAACTCGCCAAGACCCATTATAATCAACCCTGCTGCTACAGCAATCCAAATGAAGGTACTTGGGAGATGCAAAGGCAACAAGGCTTTGGCTAACAAGCTAAGGAGAATAAAAAAGATGCCATATTGACACTCCTGAACGCCTGGCAATTTATATTTCAAATACTTGTGGGGGTTCAGCCGGGTATCCATGTATGACAGTATTCGGTCCTGTAGAAACCCAATCACGATGATGAGCAACAGGATGGCGAATACCCGGTCAATCTGCCCCATTTTGCTTTTAATGAAGATTAGGCCGCCAATCCCACCCTGACGGTTCAATAATTCAGCGATGATGATGTAGGTCCAGGAGATAGCTGTCAGCACTCGTATATCATCCATAAGCCGGGAAAACACGGCAGGGATATAAACCGAACGGAAGGTTTGCCAATTGGTCGCACTGAGTGTGAACGCTGTCTGGACATAAACTTCTTCTACCTCCCGGATTCGCTGGACGATTACAGGCAACAGGTATACCAAAATGCCAAAGGCCAGAAACGCGATCTTCATCCTGTCTTCCAGTCCGAACCAAACGATGAACAAGCTGGTCAGGGCCGACAATGGCAGGTATCGGAGTACATCAACCTGGCGACTAAACAATCCTCTGAATAATGGTATCAAACCTAGCACAAATCCAATGGGCAAGGCGATTAGTAAGGCCCAGAGATAGCCTTGGATATTCAACCAGATGCTGCGGCTGGTATTTTTAAGCAATTCGTCATGTGCAATGAGTTGGCGGAAGGCTTCGGGTATCCTTGACGGCGGCGGCAATATGGGATAAACTTTTTCGAAGGATGTGGCGCTGGCCTGAAGCAAGGAGTCTTGCCGAAGGATAGAATCGCGCTGCGCGGTGGTAATGGTGGTGTCCAGGAAGGAGGGTAACTCATGCAATCCACCGTCCACTACCGGGCGCTGGGTAGACAGCATTTCCGCCAATATCCACCAAATGGATAGGGTTATCAAAACACCCAGTACGGCGAGAACGATCCCCTGTAAATAGCCCAGATCACCCCGAAGTTTGAATAACGACATAGAATATTTCGTAAAATGGATTATTCGCCGACAATTTCAAAATCAGTCCTTCTGTTCCTGGCTTTTCCAGCTTCAGTATCGTTGCTGACCACGGGCTTGTCTGGGCCGTTTCCAACAATGATGAAGCGGTTCTTAGGCATTTTGTATGTAGCGGTCAGGTAATCGGCCACTGATTGGGCTCTTTTAAGGGAAAGAGCCTTGTTGCTGGCAGCATTGCCCGTATTGTCCGTGTTACCTTCGATTCGAATTCGGGAATTGGAAAATGCCCGCGCAATTTCAACAAATTCACGGTCAATGATGTATTTAGAATTTTCATCCAGTTTGAATTCGCCGGTCCTGAACGAAATACTAACGCGTTTGGTGGCAATGGCTCCTCGGGTTTTGTCTTCTGCCGTGGCCACGGAGAATTGTTTCTGACCTTCAGCTGCCTGGCCGGCAACATTGGTAAGGGCGGTTGCCGCTTTGATGGCCTCTGTATTGATGGCCAAGCGCCAGCTGGGCACCTTCCCTTCAATATAACCCAGCTGTTGGTAAGTGCTGGACATTCGATTGAACAGGTTTTCTCCAGTCACGCCCTTGTAATCAGGATTCATGCCAAAAAAATTCAAGTTATCGCCGTGCGTGCAAAGCCGCACATTATCAATGGCTTTGTATGCAGCATCTTCTGATACCCCGTCAAAATTCTCGGAGAGGATTTTGGCAGCTTTGCGTTTGTTGGCTTCACTACTGTTGATTTCAGCAGCACCCTTCATCCAGCCTTCGTATAGCTTGTTGGCCTTATCCCGGTTTTTTTCCAACCAACTGTTTTTTGCAATAAAGGCATCCGCAATGATATTGGAAGCGGAGCGGGTGCTCTCCAAAATTTTGGACCCCGGCACTGACTGTATGCAGAGCTCGTCGTCCGGGCTCCAAACCACCGCAGCATCAACCTGTTGGCTTTTGAACACTTGTGCCGCATCAATGGCACTTGATTGCTTGACAATCTCAATATCAGAGGTTTTCATACCAGCAGCTTCCAACAGCCATATTAAAAAAGAATGAGAAGGAGTCAGCTCAGCCACGGCTACTTTTTTGCCTTTAAGATCGGCTACAGAAGTGATCCCTCTCCTGACTACTATGGCATCGCCGCCCCGTGACCAGTCTGCCTGAAATACGATGCGCGGGTCGAAATCCTGAAGTGCAGACATCTCGGTCGGCAAGGCATCTACGGTACACCAGAGGAGGTGCACATCTCCATTCTTGAAAGCGGCTCTGCTGGCCTCAAAATCATCCAATACTTTGAAATCCACTTTGAAACCATAGTCCTTATAAAACCGGGACTGCGTATTCGCTTTGAAACCTTCATTGAAATACTGCCCACCAGCATAACCGCCCCAGGTCACGACACCAACTCTGACCGTATTGGGGTCTGAATCGGAAGAGTCGTTGTTGGCATTCTCTTTTTGGGCACTTTCATCAATAATTTTTTTGCCGAAGTCCGTATTGTTGAACAGAAATTTTCCGCCAAAAAAAATCCCTGCAACGATCAGAACAGTAATTAGAAGTTTAGAAAACGATGTTAATTTGGACATTTCAAAATTGAATTGAATGGAAAAAAGAGAAGGCTGTATGCTATGCTCAACGAATAACATGAGATTTGAATTCCGCTGAACCAACAACACAAAACTACAGTTGAGGCACAAAAATACATACTTGAGGAAGAAACTATTATTTATTATTCTCTGCGCCACTGCGCATCAAAGGGCAAAAACAATCCGATTCTCTCTACATTTGTCGCTAAAGAATTCAACCACAAACTGTTCGCCATGGCAATAGCAAAACCTTTCAACCTCCGCGCCTGGATCGACGAAAACCGCGATCTGCTGAAACCTCCGGTGGGAAACAAGCAGATCTATCTCCAAAACGAAGATTTCATCGTCATGGTGGTCGGTGGCCCCAATGGCCGCAAAGACTATCACTGGGAAGAAGGTGAAGAACTTTTTTACCAGTTAGAAGGGGATATTCAGGTCAAAATTATCAACGAAGAAGGCAAACGCGAGACCATTGACATTCGTGAAGGCGAAATGTTCCTGCTGCCACCCCGTATTCCACATTCTCCACAGCGCCCCGCCGGTACGGTCGGTCTTGTTTTAGAACGTCATCGTAATGCCGGTGAGGTGGACAAACTGCTCTGGTTTTGCGAAAAATGTGATCAACCGCTCCACGAAGCGGGTTTCCCCCTCAAAGACATCGGCAGTCAGATTCGCGAAGCGATTGGCGAATTTAAAGACGATTTGTCGGCCCGAACTTGCCAGCATTGTGGGGCAGTGATGGAGATGTAATGTGTTTAGTTTCAAGTTGCAAGTTGAAAGTTAGAGCACTTCCCGGATTTGTTGGGGTACTTTTGCGTACAATCAGTTAAAGGTCAATTATCAAGGGCCAATAGTCAATCGTCAAATGACATCTCCTTTCAACCCGGTCGGGGTACTCGGCGCTGGTAGTTTTGGCACTGCGATCGCCAATTTGCTGGCTTATAATTCGGATGTATTGCTGTTCAGTCGCAAGGCAGAAACCGTGGCAATGATCAACGAACAGCGTATGCACCTGGGGGTAAAATTAGCTGCCCGTGTGATGGCTACCAACGATCTGGAGGAAATGGCACGGCGCTGTACCCTCATTCTTCCCGTTGTTCCCAGCAATAGTTTCAGGCCAATGCTCCGGGCGCTCGCGCCCTATCTAAGACCTCACCACATCATCATTCACGGGACAAAGGGTTTTGACCTGAATGGATTGGAGGAGGAAGACCTGGAGAAACCGGGGATCATAGTCACCCGTGCCAATGTTCGTACCATGAGCGAAGTGGTCCGCGAAGAAAGCAGTGTAGTCCGGGTGGGATGCCTCAGCGGTCCCAACCTTGCTGCTGAAATAGTGGCCGGTCAACCTGCCGCGACCTTGGTAGGCAGCCGGTTCAGGGAAGTGATCCAGGCCGGACAAATGGCATTGAACAGCCCTAAATTTCATGTTTTTGGTTCTTATGACATATTGGGCGCGGAATTGGCGGGCGCTTTGAAAAACATTGTGGCCCTTGGCTCGGGCATTATCGGAGGGCTGGGGTTGGGGCGCAATATCCAGGGTTTACTGATCGCGAGAGGCTTGGCTGAAATGGTGTATTTTGGAAAATCGCTGGGGGCCGGAAGTCAGGCATTTATCGGAGTTGCAGGCATTGGCGATCTTGTGGCAACGGCCACCAGTACCAACAGCCGCAATTATACCTTTGGCACACGGCTTTCAAAAGGCGAAACCACGGCTCAAATCCGTGAAACGATGCCTGAACTGGCCGAAGGTGTGCGCACGCTTCGAATAGCGCACCAATTGGCACGACATTACAAACTCCATGTGCCCATCACGACAATGCTCCACGCTGTGGTTTTTGAGCACTACCCCATTGAAAAGGCATTGGAATACCTGATGAGCTATCCGTATGGGGTGGATGTGGATTATTTATAAACTTTGCCAAAAATCAGTTCGGCCAGCCATGCGTAGTACTATCTTCCTTTTGACTCTCCTCTTTGCAGGCACCCTTGCCGCCCAAAATTATCGCCAAAATGAAGCTCCGGTGCAGCAAACCCAAATGGTTGTGGATTGCTACACCCGAATTCTGGACCTTGGCAACGCCGCATTGCAACGGGGCGAGGCACGGGAAGCTTTGCGTTTTTTCAACGAAGCAAAAAAATGTCCTGATGCTCAGGGCAACTCCCGCCGTCAGACAGAACTCGACACCCGCATCAGCCGTTGCGAAGCACAATTGGGGATTAAAAAAGTCTCGGCGGACAAATCAACCACGGTCAGCCGACCTACCCCAACTTATAGTAAAAGGGAGTATTCAAACGAACTTCCCGGCACAAGACGCAACTATGCAGCCAACAGAGGCTTCTTGAAAGACACGCTGGACGACTGTTTCAGTCGAATGGTGGAGGAAGCTAATCGGGCCTATAATCTGAGGTTTTGGGAGGATGCCGCCGCACTATACCGTGCTGCCAAAAACTGCGCAGACGCCGACCAAAGCGACCGCCAGCGCATGTCAAATAGGATCCACGATTGTCGAAACGCCGCCGAAAACGAACTTTTTGCTAAACAACAAGAGGCCGAACGCCAGGCCAGGCATGCCATTGCTGCCAACCTCGCGGACGATGCAGAAGAACTTCTAAAAAACACAGACCGCTCCCTGGCATTTCGACTGGCTGATTTCGCCAATCAATATGTTGCCCCAGAGGACAATGCAGACTGTGTGCAAGCCATGTTTGACGCCTGGTACTACCAATCCTCTGAAGACTCTAAACATCGCGAAGATGAACTCTTTAACCCTGTTTTTTGCTACGAACTGGCAGAAAATCTGGGTGAAAACACCCAGGTCAAGTTCCAGGCCCTGGACGATGGCAGGCAATTGCTCTGGGCCTTTGTACCGAAAAACGGCGATATGTTGGCGTGGGAGATTCCCAGTATGAAAATTGTGCAGTCCTATGGCACTGGAGAGGGTAACGGCTACACAGGTTTTGACTTTTCGCCTGATGGTGAACTGCTTTTTTGGGGCAGCAAATTTTTTGATCTGCGGCGAGGAACCCGCTCCTTTCGCATTGACGTTCCATCTATCGCTCAATGGTGTTTTAGTACACGCGGTGATGAATTTTTTTACGAAGACAGAACGGAACAAAAAATTTATATTCTGAATGTACGAGAGGCTTTTGAGCAGCAAAACGCGCGCAAAAGTTCTAAAGGCGCGAACGCACTCCAACTCGCTGCTGTCCCTCGTGAAATTGTGTCGGGAATACCGGAAGGTTTACTTGCAATGCAATATTTGGATGGAAAATTTTGGCTGGGGTTCCGTGATCGTATCGAAGTACTGTCAAAAGCTGAGGCGGGTAAGCAGTGGAGGCGAGAAAAGACCATTCTGTTTGAAGGGGTTGATATTCCTGACTATGTCCAACAAAGAGATTTGCGGCTCCAGATATTCCCGGAAAAAGGGCTTGCTGTTCTAGGTAATAATGGTTATTCCTGGTCCATCAGGTTCGAAAATCACGAGAATACAGTCCAGTCCTGGGCTTTTAAATCGCTTCGTACCATGGCCGTATCAGCTTCGGCTGGACGAGTTGCCTGCGAATATACTGGTCATTCCCAGCACAATGGTTTCTGGCTCATGGACGCAGCAACAGGAGATACACTTTTGCGTCAGAAGGTCCCCCTATACACAGATTATGAGCTGATGAAAGGCTGTTTTTCACCGGATGGTCGTTGGGTAGCCGCTACCTCTTTTGGTAATGTGAACGTGTGGGCCTTACAAGACGATGCTACCGTTTGGGACAGGCAATTGCCTCGTCCTCCAGACGGGAAACCCGTTTTTAGTCCCAATGGAAGCCTGCTTTTTGCGACGTTCGCTGATTCGATTCATATCTTCAGCACCAACGACTCCGATAAGCCAAAACACGTTTGGAAGTGTGGCGGCCAACCATTGCGTGGGGCGTCAGACCAATGGGTGCTGATACAAACCTCACCCGACTCAGCAGAGGCAAGGCATCTGACCACTGGCCGCAGGCTGCGGTTTCCACTCAAAAGCGAGGCCTATTCTCCCCTATACGCCTTTGATTCAAAGGGTGAAAAACTAGTAGCCTACCTGAGCAATTCGAATAAAGTAGAGGTACGCGCGTTGAAGTCTGGCGAGATCGTAGGAAGCAAAGTATTTGACGGCGGTATGATAGGCGAGTTACACTTTATACCGGGTACCGACAAGCTGCTTGTGGTGCAACACAACTCCATGGGTGAATCAGAAATTGGCCAGTCCAGCGTAAAATTGTGGTCGCCTTTCAGCCAGGGTGAAAAATCACGGGCCTTGCGTTTGCACGAGTACCCTGTGCTTGCCATGGCCGTTGATGGCGCCGGAAACCTTGCTGCATTTTCGAATGGGAGCGATATTCGTGTCTTCGATTTGAAAAACATAGAAAACGAAGTGCTTAAAATCCGAGCTGCCCCGGATGAATATGTACAAGCGATTGCTTTCCAACCCAATAGCAACCTGCTCGCCGCTGCTTACTCCACAGGCAAGGTTGTTTTTTGGAATTTTCAAACAGGTCAGCTCTCTTTCAAACTTCAGGTAATCCCAAGTAAGGCACTTGAAGCAAATTATAAAGAAATAGCCTCCATAGGATTTTCAAATGCTGGCACCGTGCTGCAAATAGTAGTCAATGATGGTCGGATGCTGGCTTACGCGCTTGACCCAAGTTACATCCGGGCGGTGGCACAGGATGAAAACCGACAGTTGCAGGCATTCAGTGTAGAACACATTGTTCTTTATAACCTGGAGGCCGCACTGTACTATCCCGGCAATTTTGAGCGATTGGCGGAGTCTGGCGACGCTCCTTTGGTACGCTCATTCTTCCGACACTTCCGGGGGCAGGCTGTGGAAAGCAACAACATTACCCAGGTGCGCAATTACTGTGAACGGGCATTTTACCTGTATGAACGGCTGGATGGGAATACCCAGGAACTCTGGCGCCCTGAGATGCGCCTGATGTATGAAGACTATACCAGAAAGCTTTTGTTGCGGGGTAACATAAAAGAAGCCGCTGCCATGATCGACCTGATTAAGCGCGAATTCAACTACGAACCTGTGCTCCTAAATGCACATTTGGCCTTACTTCAACGCAATCTTTCAAAAGCATCCTCACTTTACACGGAGTATCTTCTAAGCTCCGAGGACGGCATTCCATTGCCCGCCGACAGGCGATGGTTTTTCGATGGTGCCGAGAACGAGCTGAAACTACTGCGCGATTACGAACTTATCGATTCTGCTCAGGCAAACTGCATTTGCAGCACTGTAAGCCTATCCAATGCATTCTATGACTTCTGCGCCGGGACAAGCACCTCCTCCCTGTTCCTTTCGCAAGCCGACCGCTTACGTTGGGAAATTTTCCAAAAACGAGATGGAGCAGCCAATACCGTACGCAATGCCGCGAAGGTCAAGTTTATGGAGGAAGCCCGGCAAAAGGCCAGGGAACTTTACCGCAAAGACCCTTCGGCGGGCCAGGTATGGCTTGAAACTGTTACACTGGAACTTGCAGAATCTTATAAAAAATGGGGTCTGTTTGAGCAAAACAGTCCAGAAGCCTTACCTCATTTTGAAAAATCAGTGCAATTGCTCAGCGAGATCGGAGCATTTAAAAAGCACTCCGACACCAGCCGTCTTTCATTGCTTACCTCCACTCAGCTCGCATGGGGCAAATTTCTGCTGGCCTCTGGCAATAACCGAGAAGCCTATGCCCATTTTAACCTCGGACTTGAATCCGCACAACCGCTTTCTGAAGCGGTCTATGAATCTGACACCTCCCTGTTGCGCATTTACAAGGACAATCTATTCGGACCACTTTATAAAGGCATGGGCGATGCATTACTCCTCGAAGGCTTAACCAACGAAGCCCGTCAGGTTTTGGAGCAAGCCAACCTCTTTTACGTTACTTATGGCTTGAACTCCCTGTACCTGTCCAATGTAGCCGTGTTAGAAAATGATGAGGTTCAGGCGTTTTTGGATTATAGTGGTATCACCAATGCATCCCATACCGGAGAAGCCCTATTTTGGATCGATCGCCTTGCAGAGCAGTTTCCTGAGAAGCGTGAACAGATTGAGTCGTTCGCACCCAGACTCCTATCCGCACTCCGGTCAAAAAACCAACGTTTGGTCAACGCTGAGGCGGACTATTGGCTTGCAAAATTGAAGGTGGAACACTTTGCAGCACAATCCCGGTGGGACTCGGTGATTCAATGGAGCACTGTCGCGATGCAGAGCGCAAAGCGTTGTTCCGAGCAGCCCAACGCAGATGAAGCCTGGACAACACTTTGGCTTGATGAGCACATTAACCTGCCTTATTTCCTGCTGCTTGGAGGATGGGGAAAGCCCTCATTATTGGCAGATTGCATCCGATATGTTGAACTTGCGGAAGATTTTTTAGCCAAACAGGACTCCTCCTACTTTTACTATAGCCATAGAGAACTCCTGAAAACCAACCTCGCCCATGCGCTTGTGTTGCGCAATAAACCCGGCGATCGTGAACGTGCCATCGAACTGTACAAAAAATTCATGCAATCCTACGGCGATTCCCGCGGTTATGATAATTTGGATATGCTTCAAAAGGATTTCCGCGACCTTAAGCGTGCGGGTGCGCCATGGCCAGCCTTGCCGGAACTGGAAGAAACGATGAATGATGAACGCTGAACGCCTATTCTCCGCGCAAATATCGGATGAGCGCTAAACGTATATCATTGCGTAAATCGGACTTGTCCTTGGGGTCGGGTTTAATTATTTTGGGAATTTCAGGATTGTCGCTTTTACCGTCGGGGCCAATCGAAGCTTTTAGAAAACCCATGTTGGATTCGTTGCCGGAAAGCAAAAAATCCGGAAGTGCAACCCGATATAGTCTATTGTCCTCTATTGCATTGGAGCCAATGAACCACTTTCCTGATTCCTCGTCACAGCGCGCAAGGCTGATTTGAAGGTAGCCTCCATTGCCTTTGTTTGTTGCGCCCCTTTCCAGGGTTCTGCGGAGCGTAGTTCCTTTCATTTCCACCTCTGTAATGCCCCCGCCAAATGGCAACATTCTTACCACATCCAGCTCCGTTAGGGTGCCACTTAAAACATCATCCACACGGATAGAGCCGCTATTGAGTATGGCGCATTCGGGTTTTGTGCGTGAAACGGCAAGCATGGCTTCGGTGATCATCGCGCCAACAAGCGCCTGAGAATGCCGGACAATAGTTTCCCGGCAATCCAGCGGCTTTTCGAGTTTGGTGACTACCGCGGTGGCATTAAAACCCGAAGAACTGAGCGATTCGTTTTTGATCTTTTCCCATTTCCCGATCACCGCAGCGGTGGCTGGCTCATCCGCGATGCTGGAATTAACCTTTTTAAGTTCAGATTTCAGGGTGCAGGTTTTCTTCCGTTTGTCGTAACGGAGGGTGTGGACGTACACCGTTTTAGCATTGGCATCGGCCTTTGTAATTACGCTTGGGCCAACGGGAACCCGCATATTGTCGTGTTCGTGGCCACCCATCACCAAAGGGATCCCGGGAAACATTGCGGCCAGTTTTTTATCGTCTTCGATGGCAAGATGGGTAAGGGCCAGGACTACGTCGCATTTAGGTTTTAGTTCAGCGTAGTTCTTTTTGGCGGCTTCCGCCCAGTCAGAATATTCGACCCAGGGTTTTCTACCTGAATTAATGAGCACACCAAAAAGGCCAAGAGTGATGGTCGTTCCATCAGCATCTTTGAGGACAATGACCTTGTTATCAGGGCAGATTTCTGTTCCACCGCCTGATTTATTTTTAAAGAACTGCTGTGTCCAGGTTGTTCCTTTCAGCCGGGCGTTCGCACTAAACCAGGTAAATTTTGACTCATCCAACCGAGCCTGCAAATCAGCCAGATCATCGTAATCAAATTCATGGTTTCCAAAAACCACCCAATCAAGGCCCAGGGTGTTGAGTACTTCGATCATTTGCTTGCCCCGGATACGCTTGCCATCGTGTTTCAAGGTTCCAATCACAGATGGACTGATAAAATCTCCCGCGAGGACGGTAAAGGTATTTGGATTTTTAGCGAGCAGATCTTTGCGAATGGTCGCTACGCGGGCAAGCCCTCCAATATTATCAGAAGGTGAGGGCGAAATCTCATACACATCATTCATCTGGAGGATTTGGAATTCGAGAATGCCGTCTTCTCCGCTGGTGGTGACTTTTCTGGCAGGGTCGCAAGAAAAAAAGAATAATGCTGCGAATAGAAGGGAGAGTGTTTTGTCTAATCTCATGGTTGATCAATTTAATAATTCGGCCAAAAGTAAGTCGCAGAATCTAGGAGATGCAGTTAAATTGAAATTTCAAATCAGTTGACGAATCAAATTACCGTGCTTACTTTTGTCCATCAATTTTCTTAAATCTTTGGGGATAAGTCCCGAAATCAAATTACAAACCTCCCATTCCGATGTTTAGATCATTCCTTTCGCTCCTTGCTTTTTGCCTGTTTATCCATGGCTTGAATGCCCAGACTGACACCACTCCAAGCAGTCGGCTTACTGTACAACAATTGAGTCCGGAATCCGCCAGACTGCATCAAGAGACCACGGAGGTTGAATCCTTTTCCAACAAACTCGCCGCACTCAAAACGGCATTTGCAGCAAAAGACGCCAGTCGCATCGTAGCCTACGAGGCTTACCTTCTTCGTGCTTTGCACCATGAAACGGAGCAAATGGCGGCCAGGAACCCAGCGGGTCAACATTTGGGAAAAATGACTGCTATACTTGCAGCCTTCGAAGCGCATGCCTTCGACCCTGCCCGGCCAGAATCCGCAGCCCGCGATTTTGCAAAACTGGACGAGTTTCTTAAAATTATGCAGGAAGAGTTGGAATCGTTGAAAATAATAAAAAGATAAGTCACTTACATCACGAATGTGATGCAAAAGATTGCATTACAGGGCCTTCAATAATATTTCTGCCACAAATTTATTCCCCCTTTCATTGAGATGCACACCATCGGTGGTGAGGATTCCGCTTTCGTGGTTCTCGGGGTTATTTTTCGCTGAATAGTCGAGGAATGCCTTGCGCAGATCGCAAAGGGTAATATTTTTCTCCCTGGCCAATTGTCGGATTATTTCAGAGAAGCGATCCAATTCGCCATCCAGCTGGTTTTCTCCCGCAAGACGCTCGCCTATGCAAGCAGGGGTGCAGGCGATGACCTGAATACCTTTCCTTTGGAATCTATTTATTAATGCCGCGTAAAATTTTTGGAACTTGTCAGCATCGGTGCCCGTTCCAAACAGTTGCTTGTGCCACACATCATTGACCCCTACATAAAGCACAACGACATCGGGTTTTTGTGCCAATACATCCTCCTCCAGACGAAGGTATAGATCATAAACTTTGTTTCCACTAATTCCTGCGCCAATAAGTTCATACCGTTTAGTAGCACCTCTCCCCGCAATGGAATCACGGATCTGTGCAATATACCCACCCGGAAACACCCCAAATTCAGTGATGCTATCGCCAAAAAACACTACCCGGGTACGTTTTTTGACCGATTGAAAAGAAAAAAGGAAACAGGCCATAAGGGGAAGTCCAAGTAGATATCGTTTGTACGGCATCATAAATTTTCTAATTGCTTCCGCAATATAGGTAGCGACGCAGACTACTGGACATTTTGATAATGGACATTGGACTTGCACTCTAATAATTTGAAAATCATGCACTTGCTGAATCGTGTCTAACGTCCAGTGTCAAAATGTCCAGTAGTCTGGTTGCGACGTCGGTACCTGAAAAAACAAAAAAAAACCGCAGACCTATAAGCCGGATTCTGTATTCCGGGATCCTTTGCAGGATCACAGAACCTCTGCCATTTATCTGGTCCCGATTGTAGTCGGGATCTGCGCTGCCTACCCCCCTTGCTCCCGACCGAGGTCTGGACTGCGCGAGCCGCGCGGTTACCCGCCTACGTTCCGACAAATCGGAACTACGGCGGGTAAACAAGGTGTACATGGCATTTCAACCCGCAAGGTTTATCCCTCCCGACAGTTGCCTGCCGGAATCGTGCGCTCTTACCGCACGTTTTCACCTTTACCCGCCGTAGCCTTGGCGAAGGCGGGTCTCGCCCTGCCTCAGCTCCTGCGGGAAGTTATTTTCTGCGACACTTTCTATGCCCTCCCACCGAAGTGGAAGAACTCCGCCGGTTAGACGGTGCGGTGCTCTATGTTGTCCGGACTTTCCTCCCCTAAAGGCGGCAGAGCGGTCTGCGGTTTTAATTTATTTAGGCCCAACAAACGATTTGTTGACGCTGAAGACCAAATCATCTAGCCAAAATTCAGTATTGGCTTAAACTTTGTTTAGGTACTTTTGCCCGCCTGCTTTGCGGACGAATCGAAGTTTACATATCAACCCAGTCAACCCTCCTCCGCCCCTGCCCGACAAAAATTAACCGACGGGAAGGCTATGGCGGGTAAAAATCCAAGTTCCAGCTCCTCTTATGTTCAAACGTGTGTTCCTGTATGTGGTCGTGATGTTGATTCTTCTTGCACTGGCGATCAGTGCGGGGCAGTGGGACAAAGGTACGGTGTTGCTTCAACAACAGGCATCCGAAATATCGGTCTGGCTCACCCAACAAATATCTGATGCCCCCAATGGGCGCGGTGCAGGTACTTTATTGGTCCACCGGGGCGATTCCCTGGTCTCGTGGTCGAATGCCAGGCTTATTCCATCGAAACGCGATCTAAAGGAGTTGTCAGAAAAATCGGGGTATTCTTTACTTCGCCTCCCACACGGATATTTTTTAGCGTTTGTAGAAAAAACGGGGACAGATACCCGTAGCACGCTAATCCCGATCAAGTATGATTTGAATTTCAATGGATTGGCTGAAAAATTTGTCTTCCCTGAAAACTCGAAAATATCCAACAATATCCGATTCAATGCCGAGCTGAAAACAGACTATCCTGTAACCATCGAAGGAAAAGAGATTTGCTGGCTTTCAAAGGATGAATCTGTACAATCTGTGTGGCTAAGCTGGCTAAAACTAGGAGCCTGGCTGTTGTTTTTTGGTGTATTTTTTAGCCTGCTGGCTCAAATAGGTCGAGCAGTTAGCCACCGTTTCGGCTGGCTGGTGGGATCTGGTTTGGTGGCCATAGTATCCACTGTTTTGACCTGGCTCAATTTACAGACTGGTTTTACAACGGAGCAATTTGGCGCTTTGCCGCTCTTTGCCCAAACCTTTGACAACGCAACACTTATTGGCAATTCTGTGGGTGATTGGTTGATTCAGGTGGGTATATTGGTGTTTGTGATGGGCTTTTTCCACAGTGCACCCCTTACAGAACGCCTGGAAAATTCCTCGAAATTGGGCATTCCTATGACGGTTTTGTCCAATGTGCTCGCTATGTTGTCCATCTTGATCGGTACGGAAGCCATGCGTCAGTTGGTTTTCAGATCCCGTATTGGATTCGATTTTGACCATGTCCTGAATCTCGGAACTTTAGGTTTCTTGGCGCTGGCCGGGGTAGTGGCACTTATGGTGGGGCTATTTTTATTTAGTCATCGCCTGGCGATCGCCGTCCGGCACTTCCAACTTTCCCGCAATCAGCGTTTGTTGTCCATCGGACTTGCAACGGTTGTGTTTGCTGCATTGTGTTTTTTGATAGAGCAGCCCGAAACAAATTTGCTTTGGCTCATAGTGTTCGGATTGATCTATGCCTTGGCGCTGGATGCTTTTGCCCACTGGCAAGGTGGTGGTTTTGGCTGGGCCATTTGCTGGCTCGTGCTTTTTTCTCTATTCGCTTCAACACAATTGACACGGTTTAATGGCCTGCGTGACAAGGAATTACGGCTCGATTATGCCAAAACCCTGGCAACGAATCGCGATACAACGCTGGCTGAAAAACTACTTCCCAATATAGTTCAGGCCCTAAAAACCGATGCCGCCAATATCGGGCGCTTGCTTAAGCCCTGGCCGTTCAAAGCCGGTGCGAATGAGTTGCGGGATTATCTGAATCGAATGGTATTTAAGCAGAATTACCTGTTCCAGCATTACCGGCTCAGCGTATTTGCATTTGACAAAGAAACTCAACCCCTTTTGATGGGTCAAACGCTTGGCTACGAACAGGTTGTACTTGGAAACTGGGCAACTGCCAAACCCGTTGACGGCTCCAACGAAATTCGCTTTGGCCACGATTCTGAAGGGAACCCCCGATACCTGCTGCACCTGACCGTTGATCGAATGGAAGATCCGTCGCAACCGGCCGCAGTGTATTTGTTTTTTGATTTGAACCACCCTGCCCCCACCCGGACATTTTCGCAACTGTTTTTCAATAGCCCGCTTAGAAATCTAACCCAACTTCCCCGTTATGATTTTTCTATTTCAAAAAACGGGTTGCTCTCGGTAGACCAGGGATTGGCAAATATGACCGTACTCGGCGCAAATCTCGCCAGCAGCACTGTTGCGGATTTTGAAACTTCAACCCGTGTAGATGCCGTTGCAAAAAGTGCTGACGGTCAAACCCTTGCAGCCGTTGGTCACAAGACTGGTGGATGGCTGAAACAGGTTTATTTGTTCTCGATCATTTTTACACTGGCAGCACTTTGCCTGATCGCCCTGGCTTTGGCCAATGCATGGCTGGGCTTTTTGCCCGCGGAATATGGCTTCCGGCTCACGGCAAGCGGCTCCCTGGCACGCCGCATTCATTTCTGGAATGTGAGTTTGCTGGCCGTTTCATTCTTAGTGGTGGGCTACCTTACCTACCAGCACTTTACACGCGCTGCACGGGATGCCGAACGCAGTGATTTCAACTACCGGGCCACGGCTTTGCTGACCAACTTGAAAAACCAGGCGCTCAATGCCGCTATATCAGACGATAGCCTTCGACAGGGTTTGCCACAGTCCCTCTCTACCATGACGGCGAGTCTTGGTATGGATGCGCAGTTTTTTGATCCTGCCGGAAATCTGGTTTTTGCCACCCAACAGGAATTGGTGAAATTGGGTGTTTTACCCTCTAAAATGAACCCTGCTGCGCTCGCATTTTTAAAAACCAATCCCCATTCGGAGCGGATAGAAGCGGAGCAATCTGCAGGACTTCCCTATTTTACCCAATATCGCTCACTCCAAAATGTGCAGGGCAAAATACTGGGATTCCTCGCGGTTCCATATCAGGAAAGCAAAGGAAACGCAGGAGCAGAGGTGTCAGATTTTATTGGCATGCTTGCGAGTTTGTATGTTTTTTTACTGCTCATCGCATTTGGGGTCACTTATCTGCTCGCGCGTTCGATCACCCGACCGGTAAGTTTGCTCTCTGAAAAAGTGCAGGAACTTCGGCTTGAAGACAAGAACGAACCGCTTGCCTATGAAGGTGATTCCGAGGATGAGATCAGCCAACTTATTGGACAATACAACCGAATGGTTGCCAAGCTTGAATCTTCAAAGGTTCAACTGGTGAAATTGGAACGGGAAGGGGCCTGGCGTGAAATGGCCCGTCAGGTGGCGCATGATATTAAGAACCCCCTGACAACGATGAAACTCTCTATGCAGCAGCTGGAGCGACTTTCAGGCAATCCCGAACAAGCCGCTGCTTATTTGCGCAAAGCCATCACCAGGCTCATTGAACAGATCGACTCCCTGGCGCAAATCGCATCAGAATTCTCCATGTTTGCCAACCTCGACATCAAGTCTAAAAATGATGTGGTGATTAACGAAGTGGTAGAGAGTGTGCACGATTTGTTTAGCGAACAGAAACAGGTCGGACTTTCCCTATATTTACCGGAGGAGCGTTTCCACATTCTGGGGGATAAAAATCACCTTATCCGTGTGTTCAATAATCTGGTCATCAATGCTATACAAGCCATTCCTTCTGACCGGCAAGGACAGATAAAAGTCTCCCTAACGCGTCAGGGAAATCTATCGGTCATTCAAATCAGCGACAATGGCGGTGGCATTCCACCAGAGATCAGGGATCGGGTTTTTGAACCCAACTTTACAACCAAAACCTCCGGAAGCGGGCTGGGGCTTGCCATTTGCAAGAAAATAATCGAAGCGCACGACGGCGATATCCGTTTCGAGACCCGTGACAATGAAGGCACCGATTTCTTTGTAGAGATCCCGATGGTGGCTGTTGGGTGAAATTGGGACATTGGACATTGGACATTGGAAACCATAAATACATTTAAATGAATCGAGAAATCCACCAGTGGCACAGCCCACGCCTGAACAAAAACATGGAAATAGCCGTGTATGGCCATTTTGGCTTTGCACTGCTGTTGCTGCCCACTGCCGCCGCTGATTATCTTGAATACGAGCGATTTTTACTGATCGATGCAATAAAGCCGTTTATTGAGGCAGGCAAGGTCAAAGTGTTCAGTATCAATAGCATTAACTCGGAGGCCTGGCTCAATAACCGGATGCATCCACGGCATAAAGCCATCCGCCACCAACAGTTTAACGGGTACGTGGAAAATGAAGTAGTGCCATTCATCAAAATGCACACCAGCGCTGAAACACCCATCATTACCAGCGGTGCATCCTTGGGCGCCTTGCATTCCGCCAATATGTTTTTCCGTCGTCCGGACCTTTTTGCCGGTACGATTGCCATGTCGGGCGTGTACGACCTGACTTCCTACACGAAGGGTTATTATGACGAAGACGTTTATTTCAATTCGCCTTGTCATTATCTGCCCAACCTGAACGATGGACACACGCTTAATATGCTCCGGCACAGTGGCCACATCCATGTGCTCACAGGTTCCGGAAATTATGAAGACCCTGATGCTTCGCGCAGGCTTGCGGGAATCCTTGCAGATAAGGGTATTCCCTGCGACCTCGATATCTGGGGGGGCGACATGACCCACGACTGGCCTACCTGGAGGGCGATGTTACCCTATGTAATAGATCAGAAATTTTGATGCTCAACACAAAAATAACCCTCACCGGCGACCTTGGCAGCGGCAAAAGCACCGTTTCCAGAATACTTTGCGAGCGCACAGGCTTCGAATATATCAGCACGGGTCAGGTGCAACGCAAACTGGCCCGGGAACTTGGCCTCGACACGCTCGAAATGAATCGTCGGGCGGATACCGACCCGACCATCGATGAACGCATTGACGGGATATTCGTCGCCCTTGGGCACGACCCCAATGGTTATGTCATCGACAGTCGGATGGCCTGGTTTTTTCTGCCTGAATCATTCAAGGTTTATCTAAAAACAGATGTGCAGGTGGCGGTACAAAGGATCCTGAGCGACCCCGAGCGCAACAGCGAGCAGTACTTCTCGGCAGAAGAGGCCGCGCAAAAAATTCTTGCCCGAAAAGCCAGTGAAAACGCCCGTTTTCTGGCAAAATATGGTGCAGATTGTTCGGATTTGAACAATTTTGATCTGGTGATCGATACCGCCGAACGCTCTCAGGCGGTGGTGGCCGATCTGATTTTTGAAGGCTGGAAAGCAAAGTATAAGGGGGAGCCGTTTGCTCGTTTCTGGTAAGATTTTAGAAGCGCTAAAGGTCAATGTCATGCCCTATTCGCCATCAAAACGTTTGGTTTTATATTTTCCGGTTCTCCTGTTTTGCAGTTTTGCGGTTTATTTTCTCTTTTTATGAAATTCGGGATTACCCATGTATCACCCCACCCCACATATTGGGGTTAACCCCTTATTTCTTCTTGGCCTTCGGCGCTGCCTTCCCGGCGGCTTTTCCCTTGGGCGCAGCCTTTTTGGCATCAAAGGCTCCCGGCATCTCCTTTTCAATGATGGCCTTCACGTCGGCCAGGGAAAGACTGGCAGCCTGATCAGCAGTCATTTTCGCGCCCTCCAACGGTGGAAGTTTCAGGTTCTCTTTTTTGAAGCGGATAAACGGTCCCCAGCGACCATTTTCGAGCGCAATGCCCTCTTCCGGCCAGTGCTGAATGTAGCGATTGGCTTCTTTTTCCACCTTTTGCTTGATGAGTTCAATGGCTTGAGCTTCCGTGAGGGCATCAAAATTGACCTTGGGGGGTACATTCACAAACAACTCGGCCCATTTGAGGAACGGGCCAAAACGTCCTTTGCCTTTCGTAATGGGCAGCTCCTGGTAATGGCCCAGCGGACGATCTGCCTCGATCCTGGCTTTCACCAGCTCAACCGCACGATCGTAGGTCGTTTCAAAAGGATCTTCCCCTTTCGACAAGCTGATATAGGTGCTGCCATATTTGACATAAGGCCCATAGCGTCCGGTGTTTACTTCCAGGATTTCACCGTTGAACTCGCCCAAAGCACGGGGTAGTTGGAATGATTCCAGCGCATCGGCAAGGCTGATGGTTTCCATGCTCTGGCCAGGGCGCAGGTTTGCGTAGCGCGGAGACTCCTTTTCTTCGAGTTCGTCGCCCGTTCCGATCTGGATCACGGGTTTGCCCAATTTGCTCATGCGGACCAAAAGGGTACGTCCTGAGGCCGGATCCAGACCGAGAATACGCTCGCCACTGGCGCGGTCGGCGTCTTTAAGTGTTTTTTCTACGTTTTCGTGGAAGGGTTTGTAAAAGCGATCAATCATACGCGGCCACTCCAATTTTCCCTCCGCAATATGGTCAAATTCGGCCTCAACACTGGCGGTAAAACCATAATCCATCACCTTCTTGAAATGGCCTTCCAGAAAGTCCGACACGATCATTCCCATGTCGGTCGGGTAAAGTACATTCTTGGTGGTACCCGTGATCTCTTTGCCTTTAGTCTTGGATAACTTGTTGTCTTTCAAGGTAATAATTTGAAAAATACGCTCTTCGCCTTCGCGGCTTTCTTTCACCACGTAGCCTTTGCTGGTCTCCATGATCTTTGAAATCGTAGGCGCGTAGGTACTTGGGCGACCAATGCCGAGTTCTTCCAGTTTTTTCACCAAACCGGCCTCGGTATATCGAGCCGGCGCCCGGGTGAATTTTTCAGTAGCCGTCATATCATCCAGATCCAGTTTCTGACCTTTGGCGAGCGGTGGAAGCATGTCCTTTGTATCCTCATCTTCGTCGTCCGTACTTTCGATATACACTTTCAGGAAGCCATCAAATTTCAAAACCTCCCCTTCTGCTACCAGTTTTGCACTGGGTTGGGTGCTGATCGCAATGTCCACGATCGTCTTTTCCAATTCAGCATCGGCCATTTGTGAAGCCATGGTACGCTTCCAGATCAGTTCGTAGAGGCGTTGCTCATCGCGGTTGCCACTCACGTTTTGGCGTTCAAAATACGTGGGTCGAATGGCCTCGTGGGCTTCCTGCGCAGATTCGTTTTTGGTTTTGTATTGTCGGCGGTGGTGATATTCTTTGCCGTATTGCTTTAGAATTTCTGCTTCCGTGGCTTGCAGGGCCGTTTCAGAAAGACTGGTGGAATCCGTACGCATGTAGCTGATGAAGCCTTCCTCGTACAATTTTTGCGCCACCGACATGGTACGATTGACCGAGAATCCGATCTTTCGGCTGGCCTCCTGTTGCAAGGTGGAAGTGGTAAATGGCGGCGCAGGCTTACGGCGCGTAGGCTTCACTTCGATATTATTGACCGAATAATTGGCGCCCACGCATTTCTGCAAAAACCCTTCCGCACCGGCAGGATCTTCAAACCGAACCGGGCTTTCGGCCTTGAACGTCACGGTTTTACCCTGCGTGTTTTTGGCAAAAAACTGCGCTACTATTTTGAAATAAGGGGTGACATTAAATGCCTGGATCTCCCGCTCCCGTTCCACCACAAGTTTTACCGTGACGGACTGGACGCGACCTGCAGAAAGCTGGCCCTTCACTTTTTTCCACAAAAGTCCGCTCAATTCCCAACCCACGAGACGATCGAGCACCCGACGGGCTTGTTGGGCATTCACGGTGTTCATGTCCACGGTGCGTGGAGACAGCACTGCCTTTTGAATGGCGTTTTTGGTGATCTCATGAAATACAATACGCTTGGTGACGCGGGGATCAAGGCCCAGGACCTCGCACAAGTGCCAGGAAATGGCTTCGCCCTCGCGGTCTTCGTCCGTTGCGAGCCATACCTCACTAACGCGGGCTGCGGAATCCTTTAATTCCTTGACCGTCTTATACTTATCTGAGGGGATAATGTATTTGGGCAGGTAGCCATTGTTTACGTCTACGCCAAGATCGTTGCCTTTTTCAAGGTCTCGAATGTGACCGTAGGAGGATTTCACCGTGAAATCTTCTCCAAGGTATTTTTCAATCGTTTTAGCCTTTGCGGGCGATTCTACAATGAGGAGTTTTTTTGACATATAGGACTTTTGGCCGTTGACTTTTGAGCCGCAAAAGTAATGCTAATTTAAGGTTTGCGCCGTAGCGTAGTTTTTTATGCAACCCTGCCAGCCTTGTTCTGTCCTTTTTCCCAATAATTTAACGAACAAAAATTAGGCTATGAAAATCAGTTTCTCCTTCTTTTTGCCTGCAATCGTCCTCACAACGGCAGGCTTTCTATTTCCTTTCTGCCTCGCGGCACAAAGCGCAACCGTTACCCGGCCACTTGCCTCATTTGATAAAATAGGCATCTCGGGCGCCTACGAGGTCGTTTTTCTAAAACAGGGCGATGCCGAAAGTGTGTCGCTGGACGTGAGTGGCACTGATCCTGCCATCATTGAAACAGAGGTAAAAAACGGTACACTCCATATCAGGACCAAAAAAGGCAATTACTCCAATCTCAAAGCCAAAATAACCGTCACTTATCGCAGCTTAAAAAGTGTGGCCAACAGCGGCTCAAGCGATATTGAAACCCTTTCTCCGATCAAAGCGGAGGAGTTTGAATTTGCGTCCAGCGGTTCCGGAGATTTTAAAGCCGAACTTGATGTGAAGGATCTGGACATCGCCATTTCTGGCCGCAGCGACTTAACATTGCGTGGAAATGCTGATACTCAGGACATTGCCATCTCTGGCTCCGGCGATGTGAACGCAACTGCACTCAAAGGCTCCAAAGCCGATGTTGCAATTTCTGGCTCCGGCGATGTGAAGCTGGGTGTATCTGGCAAGATCAAGACGGCCGTTTCTGGCTCCGGGTCGGTGACGAATAATTAAAGACGTTATTGGGGCATTAGTAATTGGGGCATTGGGGTCATTGCGTCATTGGGGTCATTGCGTCATTGGGGTTATTGCGTCATTGGGGTCATTGCGTCATTGGGGTCATTAAGTCATTGGGGTCATTGGGGTCAATGACCCCAATGACTTAATGACTTAATGACCCTGGTGACCCAATGACGACTTATCTTTGCCCCCAATGCAAAACCGGCTCCCCACCCAGCAATTTCTTGAAGAAGGCACTCAGCGCGTGATACTCGACGTACGCTCACCAAGCGAGTACGCCCAGGGCCATATCCCAGAGGCACTGAGTTTCCCGTTATTCAGCGATGAAGAGCGCGCTGCAGTAGGTACGACGTACAAGCAAGTCGGTAAAGAGGAGGCTATGGAATTGGGTTTGCGCTTCGTCGGGCCAAAAATGGAGCAATTTGTAAAGCAAGCCAAATTGCTTGCGCCCAACCGCCAACTGGCCGTACACTGCTGGCGTGGGGGACAACGGAGCGGGAGTATGGCCTGGCTTTTCCGGCAAGCAGGTTTTGATGTGGTGACCCTCGAAGGCGGCTATAAAGCCTATCGACACCATGTGTTGGAAAGTCTGTCAGAAACGGATTTGAAACTGGTGGTTTTGGGTGGACGGACAGGATCAGGCAAGACAAAAATTCTGCATGCTTTGCGCGGTCTGGGAGAACAAATCATTGATTTAGAGGGTCTTGCCCACCACAAAGGTTCCGCATTTGGCTTTATAGGCGAGGCTCCTCAACCTACGGTAGAACAATTTGAGAATGATCTTTTTGAAAATATTGTACCCCTCAACCCCACCCGCCGTGTTTGGGTGGAGAATGAAAGCCGCAGTATTGGGCGGATCTATATCCCGGATGGATTCTGGTCTAAAATGAAAATCGTCCCGCTCGTAATTATCGGGATCCCGGATGAAGCACGCATTGAAAATTTATTGGCCGACTATGTCCTGACTGACCGTGCGGAACTGGTTACAGCTTTCCAAAAAATTGCAACGAAACTTGGCGGCTTGCAGCTCAAAACTGCGCTCGAATCGCTGGAAGCAGGCGATTTTGCCGCCGCCGCCCACATTGCGCTGGCCTATTATGATAAAACTTATCAATACGGTCTGGATTCGAGTATTTCACCGGACGTTCGTCGGCTGGAATTTGAGCATGGAGATGCTGAGGAAATTGCCCGGGCCCTGGCCCAGCTGCTCTGACGACTCAAAGTCGTCTGACGAATAGGCTACTCCAAAATCACGGTCATAACTGCTAACTTTGCCCATCCTAGAACCAGTGGTCTATAGTCCAACGTCCAATAATCCAGAGTCCAACGTACAATAGTCAAAAGTCCAATATCCAATCCATGCATTACCATACGCTCGGCCAAATTCCGCAAAAACGCCACACCCAGTTTCGCAAACCCGACGGTTCGTTGTACCACGAAGAGTTATTCAGCACCGAAGGTTTTAGCAACAATTACGCCTTATTATACCATGCAAATCCGCCGACACAAATCGTGCAGGTGGGCGACCCATATAGTGTAGCAGCCAAGACCGTACATGATAAACAACTGAAACACAGATGTTTAAAAGGGTTTCATGTCGAGCCCGAAGACGATTATCTCCGCTCACGAAAGGCTGTTCTGGTGAACGCAGATTGCAAGATCATCCTCTCCGCCCCGCGTAAAAGCATGAGCGATTATTTTTATAAAAACGCCGATGCTGATGAGGTCATCTTTATCCATGAAGGAACGGGGCGCTTGCTGACCATGTACGGGGTCCTGCCGTTTGAATATGGCGATTACGTGGTCATTCCGCGGGGCACCACGTATCAACTCCATTTCGATACGCCGGACAACCGGCTCCTGATTGTTGAAAGTACCGGCCCGATTACGACACCCAAACGTTATCGCAATGAGTTTGGTCAGCTGCTTGAACATTCCCCATTTTGCGAGCGTGATATCCGGAAACCCATTGATCTACAGACCATTGACCAACGCGGCGATTTCCTTTTTTACATCAAAAAACAAGACAATATCTATCCCTACCATTATCTGAATCACCCCTTTGATGTGATTGGCTGGGATGGCTATGTGTATCCCTACGCCTTTAGCATTCATAATTTTGAACCGATAACAGGCCGGGTACACCAGCCTCCACCCGTTCATCAGACTTTTGACGGGCACAACTTTGTCATCTGTTCGTTTGTACCAAGGCTTTTTGATTATCACCCCCTTGCCATTCCCGCGCCTTACAACCACTCGAACATCGATTCCGATGAAGTGCTGTACTACGTTGACGGTGATTTTATGAGCCGGAAACACGTGGAGCGGGGTATGATCACCCTACACCCTGGAGGCATTCCACATGGCCCACACCTGGGCACAGTGGAAAAAAGCATTGGTAAAAAGGAGACCCTGGAATTGGCGGTGATGGTGGATACATTCCGTCCGCTTTTGATGACAGAACACGCGGTTGGCATCGAGGATGGCGATTATTACCGCTCCTGGCTACCGTAGATCGAAATTCATTTCGACGATAATTTGCCGAAATGAATTTCGGCCTACAAAAAAGCGCGGAGCATCTTTCGATGCCCCGCGCTTTTTTTTACGCGGTATAGTGGGATGACACTACCAACGGTCGCCACCGCCGCCGCCGCGATTACCGCCGCCGCCGCCGCCGTAACCACCG
>JAUSMG010000339.1 GCA_030645295.1 Saprospiraceae bacterium
ATTTAGTGGGGCTAAAAAACCAACGAGCAACGAAGAGAGAGGCAAAATAAGGCCGCCAAAACTGTTACTTTATTTCGACCGCGTTCCTAAGGCAAAATTCAGGCTGACAGGCGTTTAGGTGCTATGCACCTGAATGCCTTAAAATGACATGAGCCACCCCAAAAAATTTGGGATGACTCATGTCTGTCTGGTTTGGCCGGGTCTAATTAGCCGTTTTTAACGTACAACGATCAATTTTTCTGCTGTCACTGCATCGCCCACCTGAATGCGGACGAAGTAGAAACCAACGGGCAACTGGCTCGTTGTCAGAGAAAAAGATTGTTGTCCTGCTGAAGCATTTTCGTTCACTTGCTGGCCATAGTATTGACCGTCAAGGCCAATGATGTCCACCTGCAGATCAGCCGCGTTCAGGAGGTTCATTTCCAGGGTAGCGCGGTCGTTGGTCATGGTTGGGTACAATTTGATGTCGCTGGCAAATGCTGCGATGTCTTTTGTGCCGACTGAACCTTGGAAACAACCTGTGTTCAAGTCCAGGAATTTCGCCCAACCACAAGTCCAGTCCGAAGCCGCACCGATCCCGCTGAATGCGCCGGCATACGTCACCTTTTCGAAGAAAGGCTTGTTGATGCGTGCAGCAGTGAATGCTGCTCTCCCAAGCACAGGCGAACCTGCTTGGGGTTGTGCATTGGGGAAATCGAGGTTAAAAGGATCCTCCAATTTAGCCTCCGCATTGGTGAGCAGACTATCATTGTTCCAACCTGCAGTAGAGAACCAGGTGTTGATGTTAAATCCGTTGCTGGCATTGGTGCGTAACAAGTCCGTTTCTCCTGCTACAATGGTGTTTTTGATCTCCAAGAGACCATTGGTAGCATTGCTGGCGCATGAGTTTCCGTCAATGAAAATACCCACCGGGTAAGAACCGATCAGGAGGGAGTTGAAAATACCAGGCTCTGAGTTGCGTCGGATGTGTGCAACACGGCTGTAAAGGCTGTTGACAGGGCCTGTTGGGCCTACGATGGTCACATTGGAGAACGTAGGTCTGGTTTTTGGCGTGTTGGTAGAGCCTTGTGCGTCGTTGTCAATTTCAAAACCGTTCGAGCCGCTTTGGTCTGCGATCTGTGGGTCGCGCACAGCGAGCGCGAATTGAATATCGCCGTTGTAACCAAAGTCAGTGTCAAAATCATCGTCCAAACCACGGTAGGCAATGAGGTGCTTGCAGTTTACAGAACCGCCAAACCACTCGAAAGAGTCGTCGCCAGAGTACGAAACCTGGATGTGGTCGATGGTAGTACCAGAACCAACACCGCCCATGGTGAGGCCGTTGATCTCGCTGTTGGGCTGGAATGCGATGCCTGGGTACTCAATGCGCACATAGCGCAGAATGCCGGAATTGTCGGCAGCGTTTGCATTTGCTCCACCACCATAAAGACCATCGCCATTGGCATTGTCCACACCACCTTCTATCTGTCCTACACCTGCCTGGCCATTGAAGGTAGCATTGGTCGTGCCATTACCCAAAATGATAAGACCGCCCCATGAACCGTAGGTTGGGTTCGGGTCGTTGGTGGTGAATACGATGGGTTCGCCCACGGTACCGTCAGCGATGATTTTGGAGCAGCGGGTAACAATAAGTGCACCTTTTGAGCCTTTGTCGCCTTTGATGATCGTGCCAGGTTCGATCGTGAGGGTAGCGCAGTTTTTTACATACACAAAACCTTGAAGTACATAGGTTTTATCGGCAGTCCAGGTGGTGTTGGCCGTAATATTGCCGCTCACCACTTGCTCTTGGTTAGAAGGCAAACAACCTGCCTGCCCCCATTTTGACCAGGGACAAGTCCAGTCGCCTGAAGGACCAAAAGCGCCGGCATACGAAACGCGGGAGAAGAAGAAGTCGGCGACGCGAGCGTCATCAAATTTAGCACCATTTAATACAGGTGATGTAGCAGATGGACGAGGATTTGGAAGGGCCAGGTTGAAAGGATCTAACAACCCTGCAGAAGATGCGTTTGCGCCCGTTGTGATTTGATTGGCCGCAGCCCATGCTGCAATGTCGAAAGCAGGTACGTTTGTTTTGAGCAACTCCGTCATGCCAAAATAGAAGGAGTTTTTCACCACCAATTTGCCTGTTTGTGCATTGACTGCGCAAGAATCGCCATCAATATAAAGCCCTACCGGATATTGACCTACAAACAAGGAATTGTAGATGCCAATTTCAGAGTTGCGGCGCAAATGGTTGGCGCGGGTGTACTGACTATTGATAGATCCGCCCAATGGGCCAAGAATTGTGATGTTTGAAAACGTAGGTTTCGTTTTTGGAGTTTTGGCAGATCCTTGTCCATCATTATCCACCTCAAAACCATTTGAACCACTTTGGTCAGCAATCTGTGGGTCGCGGACAGAGATACCAAATTGAACTTTGCCAGAATAGCCAAAGTCTGTATCAAAGTCGTCATCCAGCGCACGGTATGCAATGAGATATTTGCAGTTAACCGTACCGCCAAACCATTCAAACGCGTCGTCGCCAGAGTATGAAACCTGAACATACTCAATGGTGGTACCGTTGCCAACACCGCCCATGGTTAGGCCGTTGATTTCGCTGTTGGGTTGGAAAGCGATGCCGCAGTTTTCGATGCGGACATAGCGTAGAATGCCGGAGTTATCAGCATCGTTTGGAGAGGCGCCACCGCCATAAAGGCCATCGCCTTCAGCATTGTCCACGCCACCTTCGATTTGGCCTACGCCTTGTTGACCCAAATAGGAAGAGTTGGTGGAAGCATTGCCAAGCAGGATGATACCACCCCAGTCGCCATACGTTGGATTGGCCTCGTTGCTGGTGAATACGATTGGCTCGGAAGGGGTGCCATCGGCGATCAGTTTCGCACCTCGGGTCACAATAAGTGCCCCTTTGGTTGTTTTGTCACCTTTGATGACCGTGCCGGCCTCAATGGTGAGTGTGGCTCCATTTTTCACGTAAATGAAGCCTTGCATGAGATAGACGTTGTTTTTCGTCCAGGTAGTGTTTGTAGTAACGTTGCCCGATACAATGACCTGGGCGTTTGTGCTGCCCATAACGGCAGCAAGGAATGCAATCAGTAATAGTGCTTTTTTCATAGAGCAGGCAAAATTTGTTGGATAGCTTTTGCACTGCAAAGGTCGGAAGACTGAAAGGGGGAGAAGGAAAGAGGGGGTTAAGCGTTTGTCAAGTTTGGATGAAGCCAATGTTAAGCGGGAACGCGGATTACGCGGATAGGGCGGATTTACGCAGATTTAATACGATTCAAAATCCGCGTAAATCAGCCTGATCCGCGTAATCCGCGTTGCAAAAAAATCCGCGTAAATCAGCCTGATCCGCGTAATCCGCGTTGCAACGAATTATACCAACTCAAACGCCGCCCTTCCATGCGATTTCCCCATCATCTCATCGCGGAGGATCTGCAGGTTTTGTCCCACAGATTCAGGCACCTGCAATCGCGGGTTAGGTGCAGAAAAATCTGCTTTTTGGTAATGATACATTTCCCATTGACCGGCCTTGCATTCCAGTGCAGTGAGGTGTTCTACCCAATCTCCACTGTTCATGTAACGGACGGTTTGTCCGTTTTTAGCTACCTGCTCCCGCATTTGAGGCTGGTGAATATGCCCACAAATGACGCTATCGTAGCCATTTTCGGCAGCCATTTGAATGGCAATGTCTTCAAAATCACCAATAAATCGCACCGCGCCTTTTACCCCTTTTTTAACCCTGGAAGAGAAGGAAGCCGGCTTTAACCCAAATAATTGTCGCGCCTTGTTGATGACGCGGTTCATGCGAATGAGCAAATCATACCCTTGTCCTCCCAATTTTGCCAGCCAGCGTGCTCCGTGCACCGAAGGATCAAATACGTCGCCATGAAAAACCCAGTGTGTTATGCCATCTACCTGAAAAACCAGTTTGTTGCGCAGGTGGATAAGCCCCAAAGACATTTCCCCGAATTTCCGAAGCACATCATCATGGTTGCCCGTCAGGTAATAAACTTTTGTGCCATTCACCGCCATTTTCAACAATCGACGCACGACCTCCATGTGTTCCTTCGGGAAATAACTTCTCTTGAAATTCCACATGTCAAAGATGTCGCCATTGAGCACCAGCGTACGAGGCTCGATGCTTTTCAGGTAGTTGTTCAATTCACGGGCGTGACAACCATAGGTGCCAAGATGCACGTCAGAAATTACAACTATGTCGAGTTCTCGTTTCATATTTACTGCCACAAAATTGCACCTAGTTGGCCCACAACGCCGTTAAGCCAATATGAAGTTAGGTTTAATAAACAGACTAAATCCGGGCAGATCGGCCCGATCCGCGTAAATCCGCCCTATCCGCGTAAATCCGCCCTATCCGCGTAAATCCGCCCTATCCGCGTAAATCCGCCCTATCCGCGTAAATCCGCCCTATCCGCGTAATCCGCGTTACAAAAAAACCCGGACAACTTGCGTCGTCCGGGCATTCGTAGTAAAGTTCCTAACCTTTAAACTACTAAAATCTGTATCCAAAATTCTTTATGAAACGATAAAGTGATAGAGTGATGAAGTGATTAGATCTGAGCTCGACTCAAATCACTCTATTACTTCATCACTCTATCGCTTCATGACTCCATCAAAACCTGTACCCCAGCCCCAGCGTGACCGTGCTGCCGAAGCTTCGGCGTTGCATCAGATTGTCCACGTCTGGCTCGTAGGTGTGCGAGGAGTTGTTGTCTTGATAGTAGATGAAATCAGGCCGGAGGATATCGCCCCAGGTTAGTTTCACTTCGCCACGACTGCTGATCTTTTTGCTGATCGAAAAGTCGAGCAGGTTGCGGTGGCGTTCGTAGATGTCCGCAAAATTGTCGGTGCCCACATACGCTACACGGTCGCCAATGATGTTGTAGGCCAAGGTTGTACCCAGGCCCCATTTAGGGAAATTGGCTGTCAAACCTGAATTGACAATGTAGGGAGACTGGCCCTGAAGGGCGCGTCGCGGGTCGTAGGAATCTACATTCGTCAGGTCGATCGTAGAGCCAATAAATGCTACATTGGTAAACAGCAGCAGGTTTTCGCCCCAATCGCCCAGGAAATCAAAGTTTTTCCGGGCTTCGAGTTCAGCGCCATAGTTCTCGGCACTGGTCACATTCTGGAAGCCAAAACTTGTAGTACCACCACCCGAGCTGCTGAAATTTCGCTCGATCGGGTCAAAGAATTTTTTGTAGAAAAGGCTGACACTGAGGAGCTGGTTGGCGCCGGGATAGCACTCGTAGCGAACATCGTAGTTGAAAATTGTTCCGCGTACAAGACCCGGATTGCCCTGCACCGATGCTTCTTCTTCGTAATCGTAGAACGCAAAAGGAGAAAGTTCCCTGAATTCAGGACGGCTCAACGTTTTAGAGATAGAAAAACGCAATTGGTGCTTTACGTTGAGCGCATAGGTCAGATTGGCGGAAGGAAGCAGGTCCGCATTGTTCAAAACTGTGTTGACTTCCTGGCCGCCATAGTAGAAACTGTTGACCTGCATGTTGAAACTTTCAAGGCGCACACCCGCCGACACCCGGAGTTTATCCCAAAGTTTCAGATCTGTCATAGCATAACCGGATGCGAGCTCAGCGCTGGCGGTATAAGCATCGCTGGGGTTTGTGATCTCGCTGATCAGGAAGCCATTGGAAGATTTTATGTTTTCCGGATTGAAAATCTGGTCTAAAGGCAAAGTGAATAAGGCTGCAGGGTAGCCTGTTGCCGTATACCCCAAAACGCGGGCAGAAAAATCACGGTCGCGTTTCTGGTAGAGCCCACCGAATTTGATGCTTTGTTTCTCCCCTGCAAAACGCAAAGGAATGCTCAGATCGATGTTCCCGTTCAAGGTATTTTCTTCCAATTCGGAGTAAAAACGTCCGCCAAAATTGAGGCTTGCAGAACCAGGCTGAATGATCGCGTAATATGGGTCGCCTGCTTCTGAATCAAAGTTTTTGGCATAGGTCATGCGACGCAGCGAGGGGATATCGCGGGAACTGCGGTTGATACCACCGCCCCAGGAAAGTTTCATGCCGCCGGGGGTAAGGGCATGTTCGCCGCCCAGCCGGGTCGTAAGCAGGTGATTCTCCGTGAATTCAATGGTGCTGAACCGGATGTACTGCTCCCGGTCAAAGTCGCTGCCTTCACGGCTGTTCACACTGTTGCTCGTGTTCGTGGTATAGGCAGCTTGAAAGAGAAACTTTTGATTGTTGTTGATTTTCAAGGCACTGTTCAGCAATGCGCCCCAAAGCACGTTGTTGCGGAATTGTTTGTCGCGATAAGCATACAATTGGCGTTGCAGGTCAAAACGGTTCCGCTCAGCGTCCTGAATGCGGTTCTGGTTGGAATAAGAAAGCGCAATGGTAGAACCGAATTGTACCTTTTTTTCTGCTTTGGTAACCAACCCGGAGGTGATCTGGAAACCCATATTTGGCGCTGCGCTACCTTTTTCTGTGATGGCCCAATCGTTGGGTAGCGACTGAGAAAAGCGCACTTTCTCCTCAGGTGTAGCAGCGTTGTATTCTGCCACTGAAGGATAGCCCGCAGGAAGTGCCCGCGAACCGTCGTCCGTACCGAGCCAGTCTGTGTTGCCGCTGGCCGCGTTCATATAAGGCTTGAAGGTCGTGATGTTGTTCACCCCCGCATTGACATTCACGCTCAGGTAGTTTTGCTCCGGGATGTCTTTGGTGTTCACAATAATTGCTCCGCCCGCGAAATCGCCCGGCAGATCAGCACTCGCCGTTTTCAATATTACGAGGTTGTCGATCATGGAGGAAGGGAAAAGGTCGAACGAGAATGCTTTCCGATCAGCCTCGGTGCTTGGCAACAGCGCTCCGTTGAGCATGGCCACGTTGTAGCGGTCATTGAGGCCACGAATAATGGCGAATTTGCCATCCTGGAGACTGGCCCCGCTCACCCGGCGAATCACGTCGCCCGTGGTACGGTCTGGCGTGCGTTTGATGGTCTCAGAACTGATTCCATCGGCCATTGTGACACTGTTTTTCTGGAAAATAGTGAGTGCGCTGGTGCTTTCGCGTCTGGCTTTTGCCACTACCACTACTTCGGCCAGCGATTCGCCGGCGCTTTCTTCAATGGCAATGTCTACGGTGCTGACTTCACCGGCCTTCACCTCAATATCTTCGATGTTTTTGCCGGAATAGCCCGTGTAGTTCACACTGATCTTGTGTTTGCCTACGGCTACATTGGTGATGCGAAAATTGCCATCAAGATCAGAAATGGCCCCGCCAGCGCCTTCTTCCAGGCGGATTGTCACGCCGATAAGGGCCTCGGCAGATTTTGCATCAATAATTTTTCCGGAAATGATGCCCGTTTGGGCGGAGAGGAAAATCGTGGAGAAAAGGAGAACTGCCGTTACACACACCTTAGTTAGAATCTGGGCGTGTGAAAATACTCTGGCAGAGAAGAGATTGGATAGGTAATTCATGCAGGATACAGATTTTGGGTGCAAATGTCCCTGTCCCATGTAACCCCGGCTTTAAGCTAAAATGAAGTTTATGTTAAATCGGCACACACTTGGGCTTCAGGCTAAAATCGAATGGACTACTTTCCTTCTTTACCTTTGCCCAAAACTTGTCGGATCATGCAAAAATGGTTGCTCGCGTTCGCAATGGTTCTCCTGCTCATAAAGGTGGTTTCTGCACAGACCGAGACGCCTTTGGAATTGAGCGCAACGACCAATCAGACCCCGTCTTTCATCCTCACCGACCCTAAGGAAGTCCTTAAACACGAGGGTGAGCTTGTGGTTGTGGAGGGATGTGTAGCCAGTGCAAAACTTAAGAACCAGGTCAATGGGAAACCCATTTTCCTCGATTTGTTTGTGGTCTATCCCGACAATATAGTAACAGCAGCCATTTGGGAAAAAGACCAACCCAAGTTTCTTAGCGCAGCGGACTATGACAAAAAAATGGTGCGCATCACAGGTATGGCCGAGAAAAGAAAAAATCAGGATCGTATTACCATCAGCCTGCGCGAACCAAAACAAATCACCATACTTGGAGATTGTAAGTAGCAGTAGCGGTAGGCAGTTGCAGTAGGCAGTAGGCAGTTGCAGTAGCCCATTAGCTAGAAGGAGCGCCCCGTTCATCGTTCATCGTTCATCGTTCATAGTTCATAGTTCATCGTTATTCATGTTCATCTCTGGAATTCAACAAGTTGGCATCGGCGTAAGCAACGTCCACGAAGCATTCAAATGGTATCGCCAACACTTTGGTATGGATGTGCCGATCTTTGAAGAAGCGGCTGAAGCGGGCCTCATGCTCCCTTACACCGGCGGAAAACCACAATCGCGCCACGCCATCCTCGCCCTCAATATGGCCGGCGGTGGCGGCATGGAAATATGGCAATACACGGGCCGGACGCCTGTACCTCCTGCTTTTCAACCGCAACTGGGCGACCTCGGCATTGGTATTTGTAAAATCAAATCCAATGATGTGCAGGCTACGTTCCAGTACCTGCGCAAACGCGGTGTGAATATTCAAACCAACCCAACACCCCGCCCGGACGGCCAGGAGCATTTTTTTGTGAAAGACCCCTGGGGGAATACCTTTGAAATTGTTGGGGCAACTGACTGGTTCACCTCACCCCCGACCCCTCTCCTTCAGAGCGGGGGGACTGGCGGTGTCTACGGCGCATTTGTGGGCGTTTCTGACATGGATCGTTCCATCCAATTTTATTCAGAAATCCTTGGTTACCAGACTATTGTGTACGATCAAACGGACGATTTTGCCGATTGGCATGGTGTGGACGGAGGCTTTGGCCGTTACCGTCGGGTGTTGCTTCGCCATCCGGAAAAACGCAAAGGTCCCTTCAGTCCACTGCTCGGCGATACCGAAATCGAACTCGTGCAAAGCCTGGAACGTGCGCCCCGCAAGATCTTTGAAAACCGTTATTGGGGCGACCTCGGCTACATCCACCTCTGCTTCGATATTACTGGCATGGACGAAATTAAAAAGACCTGCGAAGCGAAGGGCCACCCCTTCACCGTGGATTCAAGCGGCTCATTCGACATGGGGGAAGCGGCCGGTTATTTCTCTTACATCGAGGACCCGGATGGCACGCTCATTGAGTTTGTGGAGACGCATAAAGTGCCGATTCTCAAGAAGATAGGCTGGTATCTGGACCTGCGCAAACGGAAAAACCCGGAGAAGCCGCTTGCAAGGTGGATGTTGAAAATGATGGGAATGGGCAGAGTGCGGGATTAGTGGCAGGGGGCAGTGGCAGGGGGCAGTTGGCAGTGGCAGTGGGCAGGGGGCAGGGGCAGGGGCAGGGGGCAGGGGGCAGGGGTTACCCACCTTCGCTAGGGCTACGGCAGGACCTAAAACCAATCCTCCTCCCGCTCAATCCTATACCCCCTCAGCCAATCCCTCAAAACCACGGGATCCCGAAGCAATTCGAGGTCCTGCTTGATCCGTTTGATCTCCTTTTTGATGTCTTTGAGATTCTTTTCAAATTCCCATTCCACCTGTTTAGGGTTGAAAAAACCGAAGTGGCTGATGTTGGCCAGTTGCGCCAATTGGCGTTCAATTGCCCAGAGTTCGTCCGTGAGTTCGGTCAATTGACTGATCAGGCTTTTGTTGAAATACCGGAGTTTGTCATCGGCCAAAGCATCGAGGTGGTTGTCGTCAATGCGCTCCAGTTCGAGCTGAAGTTGCAGCAGCGCAAGTAAGTCGTTGGCCTCATAAGCAGCCGTAACACGCTGCAAAATGGATGTTTTCCGGATCTTTTCGGCCTCATCCGGCTCACGGTCAGGGTGAAATGCCTTCACCAGATCCATGTACACTTCCCGGACGGACTGAGAAATTTTCTTTTCCTCCTGCTTTCGTTTTTCTTCCTGGGCGGCCCGTTTGGCCTCGGCTTTGAGTTGCTGGGCTGTTTTGGGCTTTTCAGCTTTGCGTGATTTGGATTGAGTGGCGTTCATCTCCTCCGCTGCCTCGCGCTCGGCCATTTTTTCGGCCACATAATCCCGGAGTTTATCGGCGGTGTCCAGGTCCGCATCTTCCTCAAATTCAATGTCGTACATGCTGGTGGCCATCTCTTTCATCATGGCGAGGGTCGACTCCTCTGCTTCTGCATTGGCCGCGTCAAAATCCAGATCCGGACTGTGAAAATTGTATATTTCCTTCAAATCCTCGAAACCCGCGTCGGTCAGTTCAAAACTCATCTCGGTGATGAGGTGGCGAAGTTTCCGGGTCTCTGTTTTGTTGAACTTGTGTGTGCGAAACATCCGGTCCAGCAGCCGAACCGTATCGGCCCGATGCGTCTGGTGTTTCTCTACCAAAGGCTTCATTTCCAGAGCGGCACGCTGGTTTAGTCGCAGGCCTAGTCCATCCAAATGCTGGATCTGCTCCTTGGTGTCTGCGATTTTTTTGGTGAGGCGGTTAAACTCTTTTTGCTGCGGACTGAGCAGCTTTTTGTCCACGCCTTTCTTGACAACGACTTCCGCAAAACGGTCTTTTTTCATGGTAAAAATTGAAGGGTAAAGGTCGGGAAACACAGATAGATATTCCTTTAAGTTTAAAGTTATTTCACGCAATGGCGCAACGACGCAACGCACTGCACATGAGAAAAACGTTGCGCCGTTGCGTGAAACAACTTAGAAATCGTTGCGCCGTTGCGCCGTTGCGTGAACACTTTCCAACACCCTTGAAACTTTACACCCAAACCGTACACCCCTCTGTACAATTCTGGCAAATATCGATCTGATCCCGGCCCCTCAGGATGGCGCGACGAAAATCATAGTAAGCGGGTGAATGCCACAGGCTGCGGAACGATGCAGTTTTCAAATCTCCTAAGCGATGCTGCGCGTCTTTATCAAAACAACAAGGCACCACAATTCCATCCCAGGTGATCACGCAGGAATGCCAGAGTTTCCAGCAATGCGGTGTCAGCGCGTGTTTCACCTGCCAGTTCCCGTCCGGCTTCTGACGGTAGCGGGTATATTGGTCGAGCGTAGGTATGAGTGCGTTACCGTGTTCATAATCATACACTTGTGCGGATTTCAACTTTACTTCATTTACCCCGATCTCTTTGGCCAGTTGATATATCGCAGGAATTTGATGCTCGTTGGGCCGCACCACGAGGAATTGAAAAATAAGGTGCGGAGTACGGCTTTTTAACTGCTTTTTCCACTTCACAATGTTGCGGGCGCCTTCCAGAACCGTGTCCAGTTTCCCGGCGATCCTGTATTGTTCATAGGTCTCCTGCGTGGTACCGTCCACTGAAATGATGAGTCGGTCGAGCCCGGATTCCACCGTTCGGCGGGCGTTGTCGTCGTCGAGAAAATGACCGTTGGTGCTCGTGATGGTGTATATTTTTTTGCGGTGCGCGAAGGCTACCATGTCTAAAAATTTGGGGTTGATGTATGGTTCACCCTGGAAATAGAAGATCAGGTAAATGAGTTCGCGGTGGAGTTCTCCGATGGTTTTTCGAAAAAAATCCTCCTTCAAATTCCCCGTCTCGCGGCTAAATGCCCTAAGTCCGCTGGGGCACTCAGGGCAGCGTAAATTGCAGGCCGTAGTGGGTTCAATGCTTACAGAAACTGGCAAACCCCACTGCACCGCTCTGCGTGTCCATTTGGACCAATAATAAGACGCCAGCACTTTAGCGAGGTTCCAGCTGCGGCGTGGGGTGATTTTGGAGCAGAAATTGAGGGAGTCGTAGAGCTGGAGTTTCATCCCTGCAAAGATAACCTTAAAAAAACGGCTCACGCATTCCGGAACGGCATTGGGGTTGAAATTGGTAGCCTCCAATCATTTTTTGTAGGAACATCTTTGGGTTAGGCCCTATCTTTCAGAAAACTCAAGCCATGATTTGCAAAGCCTTTATTCGAATCGTATCGCTCATTGCTCTTTTCTCGACCCCGGTCATTGCTCAAACGCTTCCATCCAAATGGGAAAACCTGCCCGGGCCGCAAGGTGGGAGCATTACGAAGTCGGGACATGGGCGCAACCTGGAAACCCATTCTTCAAAAGCCCTACCCTATTGATGTCCCCGGAGGAAGACCCACCGGTTTTTTTGTCCTGGGGGATACGGTGATTGCTTTGACTGCCATAGCCATCTATCATTCTGTAAATCAGGGAGAAACCTGGAAGATTATCGCCAATCAAACGCTCAGTGGTCAATGGGCAGGCTGGCCAGTGTATATGGACAGCGAGGCCCTTTTTGCAGTTTCGCTTCCCTATGAAGACTCCATGCTGGTCTACAATTTCAGGGAGAAAATCTGGAAACCATTCCTTCCAGTCGTAGACGGCGACACCCTGAAATATTGGGAATATCGAATTCTAAAAACGGCGGGTGGCCTGCGATGGATAGCTGCAAATGGGCTTTTCTACTATTCCACTATTGCAGAACCGGAAACCTGGTACCCATTTGCACCGCTTTTCCCATTTAAGGCCCCTTCAGCCATTGCATTTGATCATTCGAATCAGGAAATGTGGGTCGGCACTGCGGGGGCGCGTATTCGATGTTTCCGGAAAACTGTTGCGGGAACAATCACTCCCGCCTGGTCAATCCTGGGAAATAAACCTGGATTTGCCAAATGGCTTATATGTATGGCAGGTCATCACATCACAAGGAGCGGTTTCCTTTAAATGGGTGAGCGCGGGTTGAAAAAGAAAATTTCTCACAACACCACGACAGCACAACGTTCTGCTTTCGAAAAAACGTTGTGCCGTCGTGGCGTTGTGAGAAAAATTGATTGATTGCGTAAGTTTCCTACCCCTCTACCAAGGTCCCAACAGACTTACCCAAAACAATATCGGGCAAATTGCCCAGACCATTGATGTCGAACACGATGATGGGCATGTTATTTTCCTGGCAGAGTGTGAAGGCCGTCATATCCATCACTTCAAGTCCGAGGCTGATCACTCTGGCGAAGGTGAGGGTATCAAATTTGATGGCCATGGGGTCTTTTTCCGGATCGGCAGTATAGATGCCGTCCACCCGGGTGCCTTTGAGGATGGCGTGGGCGCCGATCTCGTTGGCACGAAGCGCTGCGGCAGAGTCGGTAGTAAAAAATGGATTGCCCGTTCCGGCAGCACAGATGACCACGCGGCCTTTTTCCAGGTGCCGAATGGCACGGCGGCGGATATATGGCTCGGCCACATTTTCCATTTTCAGGGCTGTCATTACGCGGGTTTGCACTCCGATGCTTTCGAGGGCACTTTGGAGCGCAAGACCATTGATAACAGTGGCCAGCATTCCCATGTAATCGCCGGTAACGCTGTCGATCCCCGTACCGTCAGACTGGATGCCCCGAAAAATATTCCCCCCTCCTATTACTACTGCCACTTCCACCCCCATTTCTTGTAACTGTTTGATTTGCTGCGCATAGTGCTGAAGCATTTCGGCGGTGATGCCAAATTTTTGGCTGCCCATGAGGCTCTCGCCAGAGAGTTTGAGGAGAATGCGTTGGTATTTGAGTGCGCCCATTGAATGGTGTTTGAATTTGGCCCTCCTTCGCGCTTTTTACACGCCTTAGTCTTTGACGGCGGCGAGGCGCTATGGCGGATAAAACCCTCCTTCGCGCTTTCTACACGCCTTAGTCTTTGACGGCGGCGAGGCGCTATGGCGAGTGAAGCCGCAAAGGTCTCAAACCTTTTTGACTTTAACGGATGGACTTTGGACTTTTGGACATTAGACGTTGGATTTCTGGACCTTGGACATTGGACAAAAATCTAAAATGCCTCCCCCAGCGTTATATAAAGCCCTGAATTCCCCTTCCCATCTCCAAAACCATAGTCTAAACGGAGGTGAAGTTTTTGCCTTCGATCAAATTCAAAGCGCAGTCCTGCACCTCCGTTGGGACGAAATTTTGCAGATTCTCCAGCTTTGCCGAATACTGTACCGCCACCGCCAAATATCACGCCTTTAAACCGCCATACCAGTGGGAAACGTAATTCCGCCTGTGCAATCAGCAAATTTTTGTCGCGGTATTTACCCAGTGGATACCCCCGCAGGCGACTTGGGCCGCCAATTTGCGGGAGCTGAAAAAAGGGCACATCTCCCGCCGTAAACATGGCTATGCCATTGATCGCCAGTACATTCTTTCCAATTGGGAAATAGCGCGCCACATCAAGCGAGCATCTGGCATACTGATAATCGCTGCCGGTGAGCCTGTGCTCACCTGTGAGCGCTAACTCTGTGAGCCATCCTTTTCGGGGATAAAAAGAATTGTCACGCGAATCCGAGATCCAAACCGGGCCGACCGAGGAGGAGATCCCCCCTGTCGCTCCGGCGACCTCGCCCTTTGCGATCTCTCCGTCTGGAGAAGCGGAAATGATATTGTACACATCCAAAAAAACACGCACACCTACCAGATGCTTTGCTTGAACACGTTTGGCAGCGGTAACACGGATACGCGGAAATTTTGCGGTGTATGTTTCTACATAATTGTTCGGGTATTTATTCCCAATGCCGAAATACTGGTAGAGATAGCGATACCAGCCCAGCTCGCCGTACACGCGGAACCGGTTCTGGTGACTGAGCCATTGAAAGGGAAAAAAGACAAGGATCTGCTTGTTTTGGGTGTAGGAAACGTTGAAGGTGAGATTAGAGCGACGCGGTCGTGTAGGAAAAGTGACAATGCCTGCCGCCCCAACTCCCCAACGGGTATCCGGGGTGTAAAACACCAGCGGAACACCAAAAAAACTCAACGAAGAATCCCGGCGGGTTTCCAGCGGTATCGAATCGCGGCGTATCACTTGAGCTGCAGTTTTGGTAACCTGAAGGAATGAACAAAAGACGAGAAGCAGAAGGAGTTTGAATTTCATGTGTGTTTGGAACGAGCACGGGCCAAAAGCGGTGCAAAAGTCTCAAATCCTCGGGGAAATTCGTCAGTATCTCGAAAAAGTAAGGTGCCATAGTTTACCGCAGATGTTACGCAGAAGTCTGCGTAACATCTGCGGTTCAAATCTGTGTAACATCTGTGTGAAAAATCCGCGTGAAACCCAGCCGAAACTCAATGATAAGGATTGATCTTCGAGTAGATCCTCGAATCCAAAAACTGCCCCTC
>JAUSMG010000352.1 GCA_030645295.1 Saprospiraceae bacterium
GAGACTCCGGTCATGGGCGATGTGAGCACCAATGACGATTTCCCTGCAGGCTCCACGTTTGCGGGGGTAACTGCACCTCTAACGGGCCCTTGGGTGTTCAATGCGGACGGTACGTTTGATTATACCCCAGCGATGGACTTCACGGGTGTTGTGACGTTCACGTACGAGGTCTGCCTGCCAGCGCCGAACGGTACGGTCTGCGACCTTGCCACAGTTACGATCGTGGTGGGTCCTGAGGCGAACGACGACAACTACACGACCCCATACGAAACGCCGGTGACGGCCAATGTGAATGTAAACGATGAATACCCTGCGAACAGCACCTTCAATCAGCTGACGCAGCCAACGAACGGCACGGTGGTATTCTCTTCAAACGGCTCGTTTACGTACACGCCAAACCCTGGCTTTACGGGTACGGACTCGTACACTTACGAAGTGTGCCTGCCTGCACCAAACGGCTCGGTTTGCGACCCTGCAACGGTTACGATCCTAGTGCCACAGAATCCGGACATTTCGATTACCAAAACAGGTATTTGGAATGACTCGAACAATGACGGCAATGCAGATGTAGGGGAGACGATCAGCTACACATTCGTGGTGGAAAATACCGGCAACGTAACGCTGACGAATGTCACAGTCACCGACCCATTGGTAACGATCGTGGGCGGCCCGATCGCAACATTTGCCCCGGGTGAAATTGACAACACGACCTTCACAGGCACGTATATCCTGACCCAGGCCGACATAGACGCAGGTCAGTTTGAAAACATCGCAACGGCCACGGGCACAGACCCGAACGGAGATCCGGTAACGGACCAATCGGACGATCCGCAGGATCCGACGAACGTTGACCCGGACAATGACGGCGATCCGGACGATCCGACTGTGACGGACTTGCCACAGGCTGGTTCTATTGCCCTGGAAAAAACAGGCGTATGGAACGATGCAAACAATGACGGTAATGCGGACGTGGGCGAGACGATAACGTACACGTTCAATGTTACGAACACGGGTAATGTTACCCTGACGAACATTACCGTAACCGATCCATTGGTAACGGTAGTTGGCGGTCCATTGGCCACTTTGGCTCCGGGCGCCAGCAACAACACCACGTTCACAGGAACGTACGTTTTGACCCAGGCAGACATCAACGCCGGGGAAGTAGTCAACCTTGCAACGACGACGGGTTCAACACCAAGCGGGGGCACGGTCTCCGACAATTCGGACGATCCGCAAGATCCAACGAACGTGGATCCGAACCTGGACGGCAACCCGGATGACCCGACGGTGACCTTGCTTCCGCAAACGCCGGACATCAGCCTGACGAAGACAGGTACGTTCCAGGATCAGAATGGTGACGGGTATGCACAAGTGGGCGAGACCATCACGTATGCGTTCACGGTAACGAACACCGGCAACGTAACGTTGACGAATGTAACGGTAAGCGATCCGCTGATCAGCATCAGCGGTGGCCCAATCGCAGTATTTGCGCCAGGTGCAGTGGACAACACCACGTTTACGGGCACACTGGTGCTGACGCAGGCGCACATCAACGCGGGTGAGATTGAGAACATCGCTACCGCTACGGGTATTGACCCCAACGGCGTACCAACGAGTGATCAATCGGACGATCCACAGGATCCAACGGACGTTGATCCGGACAACGATGGTGATCCGGACGATCCAACGTTGACCTTGCTGCCGCAGAATCCACAAATTGCCTTGACCAAGCGCGTAAGTTCTGGTCCAACACTTCTGCTGGACAACCGTTATTCGGTTACGTTTGAGGTCAAAGCATTCAATCTGGGCAATGTAACCTTGAGCAACTTGAGTATCATGGAGGATCTGGCCACAACATTTGCCGCCGCAGCCTCTTGGGAACTTATAAGTGCAACGAGTACAGACTTTAACTTAAACGCTGCTTACAGCGGAATGGGCGGTAATACAGAGTTGCTCGGAGCGGGCAATAGCCTCGATCCGGGTGCAATGGGTACCGTGTATGTTACCGTTTACATTGCGCCTGGTACCACCAGCGACTATTTGAATACAGCGGTTGGTTCTGGCGATGCGCCGAACGGAAATACTGTAACAGACAGTTCAGATGATGGTATTGATCCAGACAGCAATGACGACAACGATGGTACGGATCTGGATGAAAATGATCCGACACCGATCAGTCTGCCATGCTTTGTGGAGATTATTTGTCCTTCGGTGGTAAGTCCACTCATGGCCGATAATGATCTGGGTTGGTGTAATGCAGTGGTGAATTTTGGTCCGGCAGTTGCAGTCACTTGTGCAGGAGCGCCTGATCCGGTGATTGAATATCAACTCTCTGGTGCAGGTGCAGTAGGAGTTCAGAATGGTGTCTGGATCGCCGGACAACCGTCAGGCCTTCAATATCTGGTTGGTACAACTACAGTTCGTATTCATGCGATCTCTATTGTTGGAACGTCCAGCGAATGTGTGTTTGATATCATCGTACTTGATAAAGAGGCTCCTGTTGCAGTTTGTCAGGACATTACCATTACGCTGGATGCAAATGGCAATGCGAGCATCGACCCAGCAGATATAGATGGTGGTTCGAGTGACAACTGCGGAATATTGATACTTACGATCGATGAGAGCACATTTGACTGCACGGAGACGGGCGACAACAATGTAACGCTGACGGTATCAGACGGTACGAACGAGTCTACCTGCGTAGCCACGGTGACTGTAAAGGATGAAATTGCGCCTGTACTAAGCTGCCCTGCAACCCTTACAGCGGTCTGCTCAGCTTCTGAGAAGCCAGTATACCAAACCTATGCCTCGTTTATCAGTGCAGGGGGAACCGGCAATGACAATTGTGGTGTAAATGCCTTGTCCTTCATTTTGGAAAGTGAGACTGACAATGGTCTCAGCTGTCCAAAAACATTGACACGTGTGTACCGGGCTGATGATAACAGTGGCAACAGTGCAACCTGTTCACAAACCGTCGTTGTGGATGATCAGATCCTTCCCACTCTGGTATGTCCTGGTCCATTGACAGCAGTATGCTCCGTCAATGAGCAACCCGTATATGATAACTTTATAGAATTCACCTCTGCCGGGGGTGTTGGTTCTGACAATTGTGGTTTGAATGAAGGAAGTTTTGGCATGGTAAGCCAGTCGCAGATAGGTAATGTATATACCCGAACCTATCGCATTTTTGATAATTGCGATAACATGGGTCAGTGTACACAAACGGTTACGGTGGTTGACAATGTGCTGCCCGTGATCACCTACTGCCCATCGAACCTTACCTTAAACAACGATGTTGATCTATGTAGTGCAGTGGCCACCTGGTCACCAGCCACAGCAACCGATAATTGCGGTGCTGTGACGGTTACGCAGACAACTGGTCCGGCTTCTGGCTCGACAGTGAATGTTGGCAGCCCTGTAACTATTACTTACAAGGCTACAGATGCTAGTGGCAACATGGCTACTTGTTCCTTTACTGTCTCGGTGGTAGATGAACAACTGCCAACCATTTCCTGCGCAGGCAGCGGCGACTTTGTGGACGTATTCACCAATCAGGGCAACTGCTCACACACAGTGAACAACAATGCGCTGAATGCTTCTGTGACAGACAACTGCCCAGGCGTAACGATGGTGAATAACTACACCGGTACTTCAAGCTTGAATGGCGCGGTCTTCCCGATCGGCAACACCAATGTGATCTGGACGGCTACAGATGCAGCCGGTAATGTAACGACCTGTCTGTCCCGCATTCGTGTGATCGACAACGACGAACCTACGGTTGCAACTTGTCCGGCGAATATCAACCAGGCTACAAACCAGGGAGATTGTGAAGCAACGGTCATTTATGCCCTGCCGACCTTCAACGACAATTGTGATGGTAACGGTTTGTCCGGCACTTTGATCGCTGGTCTGGTGAGCGGATCTTCGTTCCCGGTTGGTGTAACGACGGTGACTTACCAATATGTGGACAATGCGAACAATGGTCCTGCAACCTGCTCCTTCACGGTAACGGTTACAGATGACCAGGATCCGGAAATTTTCTGCCCACCAAACCTCGTGTTGAATAACGACGTGGATCAGTGTGGTGCAGTGGCTACCTGGGTGCCGGCAACCGCCACGGACAACTGCGGTGCAGCCACAGTAACTCAAATCGGCGGTTCTGCTCCGGGCACAACGGTTGCAGTTGGCAGCCCAATCACGATCACCTATCAGGCATCTGACCTGGGTGGTAATACGGTGACTTGCTCCTTTACCATCTCGGTGGTGGATGTGCAGACGCCTACGGCGGTTTGCCAGGACATCACGATCGATCTGGACGCGAACGGCGATGCAACGATCGTTGCTGCGGACGTTGACGGTGGTTCTACGGACAATTGCCCTGCGAACCTGACGCTTGCGATCAGCGACAACGCATTCGATTGTAACAACGTGGGCGACAACAATGTGACCCTGACGGTAACGGATGGCAACAACAACGTGTCGACCTGCGTAGCCACGGTTACGGTGGAAGACAATATTGCTCCGACGTTCACATGTCCTGCGGATATCACGCTTGCAAGTTGCAACGACGCGATCCCGGAT
>JAUSMG010000353.1 GCA_030645295.1 Saprospiraceae bacterium
AGCCCTGCCAACTGCCACTGCCGACTGCTACTGCCAACTGCCACTGCCTACTGCTACTGCCTACTGCTACTGCCTACTGCCTACTGCTACTGTTTATGAATCTCCACAGCCTGAAACAACTGTCCATGTTTATCTTCAAAAGAAAGGACGTAGTTGCCCACCGGCAGATGCCCAATGGAATAGGTATTGGTCGGCGAAACTTCAAAACGCGCTAAAATGCGGCCATCCAGCGTGAAAACACGCATAGAGGCTACATCATCCGCCTTTTCCAGGGTAAAGAAATCTGTAGTGGGGTTGGGGAAAAGTTTGACGTTGGAAGCGGGTGGATCATTCGTCCCAGTAAGCGTGCTGAAAGTATAAACTGCAGTAAGCGTATCGGCCGGGTTGCCCAAGTTGGTCAGCTTCAGGTGTACAATTCCAGAACCTGCTTCACCAGGAGCAGGATCAAACCCCGCGTTGTAGAAGTGAACGGTAAGCTGACCAGAAGAATCGGGCTCCAGTTGGAAAGTCTTGGAACTAACGCTACTGATCCAGCAAAGGATTGGATCACAAACGGCCGTAGTGATATTTGGCGTAAGATAGACTTCATGCCGCTCCCATCTGACCGAAATGGGGGCATTGGAAACGTTTTTGATCTCACCGTGCGCCGGGGAGTCGTAAGTGTCTGAAGTTGTGATGGTATCAGAAGGATTCGGATGGACCTCATAGGCCGACTGAAATTGGGCACTGGCAACTTGAAGCAGGCCGAGGGCAAAAAGTAGTGTAAAAAGTAGATTTTTCATGACGGAAATGTCTCGCAGTAGCAGGTTCGTGAAATAATTGCAATAATTAAACAAAGGTACACCCAATGGCCGTTTGCCCCTACCTAATTTTGTTCGTCGGTACAGTTATGTATCGAATTGGACAAAATTAGCAAAATGAACTGGAGAAAACGGTTGCTCCCCTTCTTGTTGGTTGCCATTGCTTTTCGCCTTTCGGCGCAATTGCAGGATGGCTCCGTTGCGCCCGATTTCATCGCGCAAGACATTCTCGGGCAAACCCACCACCTCTACGACATCCTGGATTCGGGTAAAATTGTGGTCATCGAAATCAGTGCCACCTGGTGCGCACCTTGTTGGGTCTATCACAGCAGCGACGCCTTGCAAAAATTGTACGACACACACGGCCCGGCAGGCGACGACAAACTGCGCGTCTTTTGGGTGGAGGGCGACCCAAATACCAACCTCAATTGCCTTTATGGTCCCAATGGCTGCAATGGCGGTTCTGCGGGCAATTTTGTAGCGGGAACAACTTACCCGATTTTGGACAACACTGCCATCGCCAATGCTTTCCAAATCACCTATTACCCTTCTATTTTTGTTATTTGCCCCAATAAAAGAACCTTTCAGGTGGATCCCTTGAACGCCGATGGATTATGGGAAAAAGCACGTCAATGCCCCGTGGCTTTTGGGGCCAACAACGCCGGAATCTTCCAGCACGATCCCGGAACTGAACTAAGCGAACTCTGTGGAGTGCAAGAACTTGCTCCAAATTTTGCCCTTACCAATCTCGGTAATTTGCCCCTTACCGCAGCGTCCATTGAATTGAAATGGGACAACATTACGGTGCAAACCCTGCAATGGTCGGGCTATCTCTCCACCTATGATGAAGCCCACATTTACTTTGCAGATCAAAGCCTTAGCAATGCCGGGATACTAAAAACCACCATTACAAACATCAACAACGGCACTGGCGACGACGATTTTTCGAACAATGTCCATAACAATATTTTCACCCTGGCCCAACAGTTCAACAGCGCGCAGGTCTTGTTGAAGATCAGAACCGATAATTACGGGGAGGAGACCTACTGGGAAGTTCGGGATGACCTTGGCACAGTGCTCGAACATGGCGGCAACCAGAATGTGGGGCCTAATGGCGGGGGCGCTTACCCATTGGGGACACCCATTGGGCCTGGCAGTTACCCAAACCTTGCACTCATCCGGGACACCCTCGAACTGCCTGCCAACGGCTGCTACTCCATTCATTTTTCGGATGGTTACGGCGACGGGATGTGCTGCGATTTTGGCACCGGATACTATAGACTTTTCAACCTTGACAATCCGGGGACTCCACTGATTTCAGGTGGAGAATTTGAAAATTATTCGCGCCGGGCTTTTGGCGCCGGCGTTTTGTCGGCAGTAACTGATTTGGAGCAAATCGGTGATATTCAATTGTTTCCAAACCCTGCCTCCGACTTTTTGAATATTGAAATTGGGGCCGGTTCCGGCGCCGAAATTTCAGGCCAAATATTCAATACCCTGGGTCAATTGCAGCACAGCATCTCTGCTGAAAAATCCGCGTATGGCGGCAACGAGTGGCACTTGCCTGTATCGGGCTGGCCAGAGGGAGTTTATTTCCTGCAAATGAAAATTGGATCTGGAACGGTCACGAAGCGTTTTTCCGTCAGCAAATAAGGCTGTTTGTAGGCTGTTTGACGTTGCAAATGGAACACGGATAGCAGGGATGGGACACGGATTTGTTTGGCCAATTGGAATACGATCCGTGTGTCATCCGCGCCATCCATGTTCCATTTGCCGCGCTATGTACTTCCCAAGAATATCAAACTCAACATTCACCTTGTCGCCGGATCTCAGGGTTTTAAAATTCGTATGCTCCCAGGTATAAGGTATGATCGCAACCGAGAACAAATCCTTGCCTGGAGAAACCACCGTCAGACTCACCCCATTGAGGCAAACCGAGCCCTTGTCCACCAGTAGTCCTGCCTGTTCTGGTCGGAATCGGAACGAATATTTCCAGGATCCTCCTGTTTCCAACACTTCCACACATTCTACCAGTTCGTCTACATGGCCTTGCACAATGTGGCCGTCCAGGCGTCCGCCCATCGGCAGGCAACGCTCCAGATTCACGAGCGTGTCAGGTTTCCAGTCGCCCAAATTTGTGCGGCGCAATGTTTCCTCCACGGCCGTCACCCGATGCCAGTCCGCGCCAACTTCCACCACCGTGAGGCAAACGCCATTGTGACTCACGCTCTGGTCAATTTTCAATTCCTGAGCAATCGGGCTTTCAATGCTAAAATGTACATTCGAGCGGTCTTTTTCAACGGATTTGACTTTGCCGAGGACTTCTATGATGCCTGTGAACATGGGATGGTGGTTAGTGGATTTGGTTATTCGGTTAATTGGGGATTTGGTTATTCGGGGTGCCAAGGCCTGGCATTTTTAATTGCCTTTAGGTTGGTATTCAAAACCAGGCTTGGGCACCTCAATTAACCAAATCCCCAATTAACCAAATCCCCAATCACCCATACAACTCATAATGGATCTGGCTGCGATCATAGCCCATTTTGATCATCAAATTCGCTACGGCTTCGTCGATCATATTGCTCCAGCCGCAGAGATAGAATTCAACATCAGGACGCGGAGTAGCATATTGTTCCAGATAGATTTGATGAATATGGCCTTTCCAGCCCAACCAGTCATCCTGCCTCGAAAGTGCCACATCGTATTGAAAATCAGGCATTTCCCGGGCCAGTGCTTCAAATTCATCCCGGTACAGAATACCGCTTTCCTCGCGGGTTCCGAAGATCAGGTGAAGATTGCGATGGGTTTTGCCCGAGTTTTTCAGGTCCAGGATCATGCTGCGGAATGGAGCAATGCCCGTCCCCGTACAGATGAACACCAGGTCTTTTTCAATTTTTTCGGGCAAAACGAATCCGCCGTCCGGGCCTTTGAATTTCAGGATCGCCCCTTCCTGAATTTCCTCAAAAAGATAGGTGGAACCTAGTCCCTGGGGGGCGTTTACGATACAAAGTTCCAGTTGGTTGGTGCCGATCGGTGCGTTTGCGATGGAATAACTGCGCCAGCGTTGCAGACGTTTTTCGCCGATAGGCAGGTCCATGGTAACGAATTGACCAGCCTGAAAATCAAATGATTGTACCTCCGGAACTTCCACCTGGAAGCTTCGGACATTGGGAGCGATGGGGTCTATTTTACGGACTATGCCGTCGTGCCAGGTATTGGGCATTTTGATGCGCTTGAGATGGATTTTTGGGGAAACAACCCATAGGGCAAAAGAGTTGACCAAAAATCTACCTAATTGGCGTGTAAATCTAATTTAATTTCACCCATTTCGACTTGCTCTTCCCACTTGCGATCACTTTTTCAATAAAACGCATCCCACGAACCCCGTCTTGAATCGTCGGAAAATCCGCGTGGATCGGCTCAGGCTGACGTCCTGCCTCCTGGGCGCGCACACAATGCGCAAAGTTCCTGTAAATGTTGGCGAATGCCTCCAAATAGCCTTCCGGGTGACCTGCCGGGATACGCGCTGCCGCTTGCGCTTCCGGGTATATCGGCCCTACCCCACCCGTTCGGAACACCTGCATAGGCTTGTCCAACCACTTCACGAGAAGAGAATTGGGTTCCATTTGCCGCCATTCCAGACCGCCTTTTTCTCCGTATACGCGGATGCTGAGGTTGTTTTCTTCCCCTGCAGCGATCTGGCTGGCGTGAAGAATTCCTTTTGCGCCACCCTCGAATCGGAGCAACACATTACCATCGTCGTCCAGCAAACGCCCTGGGACGAAAGTGGTAATGTCGGCGCACAATTCGCTGATCTTCAAGCCAGTAATATACTCCGCGAGGTTTTCAGCGTGGGTTCCAATATCGCCCATAGCCCCGGCGATACCGCTTTTGCTGGGGTCAGTTCGCCAGGCTGCTTGTTTGCTACCTGCAGCTTCCAGGTGTGTACTTAGCCAGCCCTGAGGATATTCCACCACAACTTTTCTGATATTCCCCAGTTCCCCGTGCCGGATCATTTGGCGGGCTTGTTTCACCATCGGGTAGCCCGTATAATTATGCGTGAGCGCAAAGACAAGTTCTGATTTGTTTACGATCTTTTCCAGCGCGAGGGCCTCTTTCAGGCTGAAGGCCACTGGCTTATCACAAATGACATGAAAGCCGTTTTCCAAAGCCATTTTTGCCGGGGCAAAGTGGACGTGATTGGGCGTGACAATGCTGACGAACTGCATCCGGCGGTCAGGGCGAAGTCGTTTTTCGCGTTGGATCATTTCGCGAAATGTACCGTAACAACGATCCGGCGGAAGCCCAAAATCAGCGCCGGAAGCCTTGGATCTTTCGGGGTTGCTGCTGAAAGCGCCGCAGACGAGCTCGATCTCGCCGTCCAAAGCGGCAGCCATGCGGTGTACTGCGCCGATGAAGGCGCCCTGGCCACCACCGATCATTCCCATGCGGAGTTTGTGTTTCATATTGAAGTAGGTTACTGAAAGACATTGACGTACAGGCCACAAAACTCAAAAAAAAGATTCGGACATTTGTCCAAAATATTCACCCCACTCCGCCTATGAGCAAATCCAAACTTATCCCTTCCATCCACAACTACTGCGACCGCTGGTGCGAGCGCTGTGCTTTTGTTGAACGCTGTGCCGTTGGCGTGGAAGAACTCGAACGCTGGAAAAGGGACACGCCCATGACCGACGAGGAAATGTGGAGCACGGTGAGCGACCATTTCAAAGAATCCTTGCGCATGCTCGACGAAATGTTGCGCGAAGCCGGGATCGACCCCGCAGAAGTGGAGGCCGAACCAGAACCCATCCCCGACCCGGATATGGAAAAACTGGAAGCGGAGATCTTTGAAAAAGGCTTGACCTATTTCAAGTTGACCGATTCATTCTTTAAAAACAATCAGGATTTTTTAGCAGCAAGAGCAACTGAAGCCCAACAGATGGCTGAAATGGAAATTCCTGTTGACATAGAACAATTGGAACACACGCAGGAGGCCATCGAGATCATCCATCAATACGCCGCTTTTATCGGGGTAAAAGCCCGTCGCGCAGTTTCGGGCATGGAGGATATGCACAATACTGAAATCTGGGGCGATCCACCCTTCCAAAGCGATGCAAATGGAAGTGCAAAGGCATGCATCCTTTGTATAGAACGGAGCCTCGGCGCCTGGGAAATGGTCCGAAAAACCTGGCCCGAAAAAACGGATGAGATCCTGGACCTACTGCTGGCCCTCAGCCGTTTTCGCAAAGAGATGGAACGGCTTTTCCCCGATTGGCCAAAGTTTGTGCGTCCCGGTTTTGATACGGAACAACCTGTTTTGGAAGTGAATGGGTGATGGGTGACTGGTAACTGGCAGCAGACTACTGGACATTTTGACGTTGGACTTGCACGCTAAAAAACTTGAAAATTATGCACTTGCGAAATCGTGTCTAAGGTCCAGTGTCAAAATGTCCAGTAGTCTG
>JAUSMG010000375.1 GCA_030645295.1 Saprospiraceae bacterium
ATTTACCCAACGTACCTACGGGCCAGTCTTTAAACCTTGTTGCCGTTGATAATCAAGGAGTTTTATGGTTTTCAGGCTATGATGGTTCATCCAGAAAGGTGCACGAGTTTGATGGACAAACCTGGAAGACTTACGAGACCGAGATTTACCCGATGGCTGGAAATTTCATCTTTGATGTGGCCTTTGATTGCGATAACAATATCTGGTTTGGCGGAAGGGATGTGCTGACAAAATTTGACGGATTGTCTTGGGAAAACTTCACATATCAAGATATTGGTTTGAGCGGCCCTAACTTTGAAATTTGGTCGCTTGCTGTGGACACCAACACCTGCGATCTTTGGATTTCTTTTTCAAACGCCAGTACCGCCTCGGTTAGTTTTGCAAAATACGATGGCAATACGTTCACTATTTATTCCACTCCTGGTGGATGGGAGGTTTATGAAACAACCATCGCAAAAGATGGCACCCTTTGGGTAGCTTCAGGGCGTTCGGGCCTGGGTAAATTTGATGGGAATGTCTGGACCTGGTTCAACGAGCAGAATTCGCCCGTGAGCGACGATGTCCATAACGTGACGCTTGATTATGAACAAAATGTCTGGATCAACACGGGTTTTCCTTCTGCGGTAATGCGCTGGGATGGCAGCAATTGGCTAAAATTTGATTTTACCAATTCCCCAATCACTTATTCTGATTGGTTGCTTGTGGACCATGAGAGTAAGATTTGGACGAATGGCGGAAATAGTCTCCTTCGCTTTAATGGGGTGCAATGGCAGGAATTCCCGGTGCCAAGTACGGGATTTGATGATGTTTATTCGATGGTCCAGGATCAGGAACACAATTATTGGCTGTCGAACAGTCAAGGTGTCCACAAATTCGATGGAAGTACTTTTGAGTCCTACAATTTTATTGATCACCCCATTTCAGACAACTTGGTTTCGCGTGTTCGCGTTGACCCGTATGAGAACAAGTGGTTTATGCACAATGGAGGATCAGGGGTAACGGTCTTCAACGAAAACGGCATTTCCAATCAAGTCATCAGCCTTTTGGCAGCGGTGCGGGGCAAGGTGTTTTTTGATGCCAACCAAAATGGACAACATGAACAGGGCAATACTGAACCGGGTATTCCCAACGAAAAAGTGCTGCTGCTGCCTAACAACACCACCGTGTTCACAAATTTCGACGGCAATTACACGCTTTTCCCAACACCAGGCAACTACCAACTCAATTATTCAGGCTCGGATATTTATACGCCCACTACTGCAGCAAACCTGCCGTTGATCGTAGGGACAAATGAGATCTCGGGACTTGACTTCGGAGCATGGGCCGAAAATGCGCCGGACAGTATTTCGCTCGATATGAGTGTAGGCTCGATGCGTTGTGATTATGAAACGAACGTTTGGCTCACGGTCAGAAACTATGGATTGCTTGAGGCCACCGGTGAAGTCACACTGCTGTATGACACAGCACTTACTTTTCTTCATGCCGACCCGCCGCCGGATGTCATACAAGACAGCCTGCTCACATGGCATTACAGCGGATTGTCTCTTTTCGAGTTACAACAAATAAAAGTGGTGTTCCTGGTGCCTGGCGCTGACGCATTAGGGCAAATAATTTCGCTCCAATCCAATGCTACTGTGATCGAGGGTGGAATCGTTATGGCCGCTGACGAACAAGATGAATGGGCAGAAGTACACTGCTCTTACGATCCCAACGACAAGGCATCGGCTTCCGTGGGCCCCTCCGTAGACGAGTATTCGTTATTGAACGATGCCCTCGATTTTACCATAAGATTTCAAAATTCAGGCAACGACACGGCTTTTACCGTTATTCTACGGGACACACTGGATCCAAATCTGGACTTTTCTACCCTGCAAATCGTGTCGTCCAGTCACACAATGCGTACAACCCTTACTGCGGACGGAGTGCTGAGCTTTGTTTTTGACAACATCGATCTGTTGTGGGAATCCATAGACTATGCTGGAAGTCAAGGATTTGTGAAATACTGCATCGCGCCCAAAGGCAATTTGCCAAACTCAACTTCTGTGCTAAATACAGCGCACATTTACTTCGACTTCAACCCCGCCATCGTGACGAACACTACGCTCAATATTTTGGTCGAGACCCTGCCTTTCTCTGGTGCGGCAGATATAGCAGACCACGACCTGGCAGCACGAGTGTACCCGAACCCCAATTCGGGCGATTTTTTGGTGGAATGGTTCGATGACACACCCGCTCAACCCTGGCAAATAAACATCATAGATTTGCTGGGACGATCTTGTTTCCAATCTTCTTTTGACCAAAACACGACTCAGATCCGCGACCTTTCACCCGGTTTCTTTTTTGTTTTTCTTGAAAAAGGAGGCAGGATGGAATGCCATAAGCTGGTGGTGACCAAAGATTAAATTTGAGTGCTGAGGTGACACCTCCGAGGCACAATCCATCACAGGTAAATTAATCATCCAAAGACCATGAAAAAAATTCTTATCATACTCTTGCTAGCTTATCTCTCCCCCTGTATCGCCCAAGAATACAGGGGGGGAGAATTTCATTTTGCTCGTATTGATAATTACCATTATGATGTTGATGTTGACCTATACTATCAAAGTCCGAATATCCCTGCTAAAGACTTTCTAGTGATCAATGCTAGTACTGGCATACTAGATACGGCCTATTTTATGGCCAATGATTCAATTACACCTTTTGTGCGGCGATTGCGTTATCATACACGCCTATTTCTGCCATTCGAAAATCAAACCTATATAATTCATGTTGTAGACTCCATTTTTTTGCCTGAATTAGTCAACCTGGATGGTACAGGCAAGTCTTTTCAAATTTTACAGACACTTTTGACACCTCCATATACTCAGTTTTTCGGACTCAATTCGCCACCTGTCTTTACTCACTTGCCTACGGATTATTACTTCGAAAATGGAAAATTGATCTTCAACTCCGTTGCTGAAGACCCCGACGGCGATACGCTTTTCTATGCCCTGCGCGACCTTAATTTGCCAGGATTCCACACATACACTTGGCCTAATGCCTCCGACACTTTTTTACTGAATTTTACTACTGGTTTATTGACTTGGAACAAACCATTGTATCCGGGCAAGTATATAGTGGGGATTGATGTAGCAGAGTATAATTCCGTGGGTTATTATTTCGGCCAAATGCGACGGGATGTGATCTTCGAGGTCACGGAAGCAGATATAGTTTCTGTTCAAGATCAAATAGATGCATCTGAAATGCCTTTTCGACTCTCTCCCAATCCGGCCAGCAACGAAGTGTTTATAAGCAAGTTTCCGAGTGATAGCCGCTTTGAAATAGTTGACTTAATAGGGAATGTCATGCAATCTGGTAGCCTAAGTGCGGGGACGCAATCCCTTAATGTTTCAAATTTTACCAATGGAATATACTTTGTTAGCGTATTTTCGAAGGGGAGGGTTTGGGTTGAGAAGTTGGTGGTGCAGCATTGAACTGTGGATTATTACTAATTTCTTAGTTTTGGGCTTTCTACAAACCGCTAACGATCCTTTTTATGCAAAAAATTGCCCTCCTCTTGTTGTTCGCTGTAACGATCAACACCACACTTTCCAGCCAAAATCTTGTCTCCGCCACCTTGCTCGGTCAAAAAACCAAGGCTGAATTGCTGGCCGAATTCGACAACCTGCCCTTTATTCAATACGGCGCAAAATATTACCAGATTACTTACACCACGAAAAGTGTGCAGGGGCTGGTGGATACGGCTTCTGGCTTGCTTTCGGTGCCGGACGATCCTTCCCGCATCTACCCACGTTTGGTGTATCAGCATGGCACCTCCGGCTCGAAGCAGGAAGTGCCTTCCATCAATGTCGTAACGGGCGGAGAAGGCATTGTGGGACAGTTATTTGCCGGACTGGGCTATGTGGCCTTTTTGCCGGATTATCTGGGATTAGGCAATTTTTCGAAAGGATTTCACCCATACGTCCATGCAGAAAGTGAGGCCTGGGTGGCGATGGATATGCTGCGGGCGAGCGTGGAGTTTTTACAACAAAATCAAGTCCTTACGAACGATCAGTTGTTCATCACGGGCTATTCACAGGGCGGACACGGCGCGATGGCTTTGCACCGGGCCATTGAACAGGATCCCACACAGGAATTTCAGGTGACCGCAGCAGCGCCCATGTCGGGACCATACAGCATTTCCGGGGTAATGCGCGATCTGATCCTTACCGATGCCGTGTATTTTTACCCGGCGTACATTCCCAATACGGCCTTGTCGTATCAGACGGTTTATGGGAATTTGTTCAATGATCTTAGCGAGATATTCAAGCCCACATACGCTGCGTTGATTCAACAGTTTTATGAGGGACAAATCACACTGTCCAGCTTGAACAGTCAATTGATCACCACATTAACGGACAACGAAGGTGCATCCAGGCCTTTCAAAATGTTGCAGGAAAGCATCATTCAGGACATTCTTGCAAACCCGGATCATCCCATCAATGTGGCCCTCAATGCCAACGATACCTACGATGGAAATTGGTTGCCGGTCGCCCCATTCCGGCTTTTCTATTGCATGGAAGACGATCAGGTGCCTTATCGGAATAGTCTGCTGGCGCGGGATTCATTCCAGGTCGCCGGCGTGACCAATTTTGCCATCAACGACGTAATGCCCACTGCAGACCACGGCGAATGTTACGTGCCAGCCATGACCAATACCTTGATCTTTTTCCTTGGTTATCAACAAATTGGAACGGTTGGAACCAATAATCCTATCAAAGCCAGGCATTTGAATCTTTCGCCAAATCCTGCCCGGGAGATGATAAATATCAGCGATCTGCCCTCGGAAGGTCGGCTGGAAATGGTTGATTTCAACGGAAAATTGATGCATACCCAGCGCTTGAGTGCAGGCTCGCATTCGTTGAATATTTCAGATATCCCGAATGGGGTTTATCTCGTTCGTTTCTTTGCGAAAGGGGAAATTTGGATGGAGAAATTGGTGGTACAGCGCTGAGGTAAATAAACAGCAAAACCGCAAAACAGGAGAACAGGAAAATTTAAAACTTTGAGAAGTTTGATTTCAAAAAAGGCAGGATTTTGCCATCTTCGGATCCTAATGTACAGTTTTAAATTTTCCTGTTCTCCGGTTTTGCTGTTTTGCGGTTTAATGCTCAAACACGCTCCTTTTTCTAAGGTGCAAAATCACACTTTCGCCAATTCCCCCTTCAAAAAGTCAATCACCTTGATCTCTACAGGGTCCACCTTGCGCAATTCAGCAAGATAGATCGACATCCAATCGCCCAGATGAACCAGCCACAGGGCTTTTTCAATCTGCGATTTGCCTTTGGAAAACACCTCAATGGAGGTCTGTGTGTAATGTTCCACAATGTCCTTGTTGATGTCCGTGCGGATCGCAGTGCGTTGATAATCATCGTGATTCCGGAGCCAGATCACCGCCACATCCGGGCGTTGGTCGCGCCAGCCCACGAGTTCGTTGTGGTTCATTTCCGGGATCACGTGGTGCCAGCAAAGCATCTTGGCGTTCTCGTTGATCTGTTGTCGCCAGCGCACTGCTACGGCTTCTGCATGGTCGGCGATGTAGAGTACAGGTGTTTTCCCAACGAGGAATCCGGCGATCTTGCGGGCGTGTTTTTGGATGGAGGCCTGATCTTGGGTGAGGCGTTTTTGCGCGGTGGCTACGTTGTTTAAAAGTTTGCCGGGAATGAGTTTGGCTGCGCGGAATACGCCCAATTGCGCCACGACGGAATAACCCAGACAAGCCCGCGGGCTGCTCCAGCCACCCGGCAATTGTACATAATCATAGCCGTGTTTTTTGGCCAGTTCGATGAGTTTGCCGCCTGAGGCTATGCATACTATTTTTGCGCCAGTGCTGGTAAGTTGCTCAAAGGTGCTGAGCGTTTCTTCCGTATTGCCGCTGTACGAAGAGCAGATGGCGAGCGTATGCTTGTTCACCCACGCAGGCGCCTGGTAGCCTTTGCTGACCACGACCGGGAGTTTGCACGTTGAGCGCACAAAATCCTGCACAAATCCGCCGCCGATACCGCTGCCGCCCAGGCCGGAGATAAAGACCGAGCGTAGGGGTGAAGCGTGTTTTTTCAATTCGATTTTTTGAGCAATTTCGAGGGCTTCTCCCAGTTGGGCGGGAAAGCGTGCGATCATTTTATCCATCAGGAGGAGTGAGTGAGTGAGTGAGTGGGTGAATGAGTGAGTGGGGCGTGCTGCTTTGAGGGCAGTTGAAACAAGTGCAAAACTACGCGTATGCAGAGGATTTGACCAGACGGGAGGTCTTTTTGGGGAAAAACAATTTTATGCCAACTGTGGGAGGGATTTATTTCACACAACGTCGGAACGTCAGAACGAAAGATATTCTTGATTATCATGGCGTTGTGTCGTAGTGGCGTTGTGTGAAATATTTTCACGATTAATCCTAAAATTATTTGTTTTAAAATTTGTAGATTCCAAACCCTTTTGTACGTTTGCCTACATTTTAAAACAAAACTGTTCACAACTTATGGAACTTAACTTTCTTGCCGTAGGCGTAACCGCCCTCGTACCGATGATCGTCGGCTTCGTATACTATCACCCTGCTGTGCTCGGTGGTCCCTGGATGCGGGCCAATGGCTTTACCCTTGAAAGCATTGGCAAAGGCCCCAACCCAATCCTGTATGTCGTTGCGCTTGGGCTGTCTTTCCTGCTGTCCATGTTCATGTGCATCAATGTAACTGGTCCTGGTCAGGATGTGGGTCCGGAAGGACAGAGTTATGTGACTTTTGGACATGGGGTGGTACATGGTGTGCTTATTTCACTCACCGTATTGTTGCCAGTACTCGGTACGATGTCCATATTTGAAAAACGCGGCTGGGGTTGGGTGTTTACCAATCTGGGCTATTGGATCGTAACGTTGTCCATCATGGGCGGTATTTTGAGCGCCTGGCGTTAAAAACATCTGTCATTCCCGATGAAAAATCGGGATGTACCAC
>JAUSMG010000379.1 GCA_030645295.1 Saprospiraceae bacterium
GTTTACATCAGAAACCGATACGCTCAAACCAAAGCCAAAATTCTGTATCCCTGCTTGTTTGCTTACGTTCACAAACTTGCCGTTTTCGTTTCTATAAAAATTATCAGAATCGTGCTCCGCTTTGGGGTCAAGATCGGGCGCTAAGGATTTGCCATCGGCGCCATATTTGAGCACCAGCTTATTCGCGTGGCTCAGATCGACAGGGTGATTGATGACGTAACAATCGAGGTCGCCATCGTTGTCAGCATCAAAGAAATTTGCGCCCGAGCTGGGACTTTTGTCGGCCAGGCCATATTCCTCAGCACGCTCGGTAAAGGCCCCACTCCAGCCCCCTCCCTCAGCTGGCGGAAGGGAGCCGTTGTTGATAAATAATTTAGAGACCCGGCCCACTGCATCTGGCCCGGCCCGGCACACAAAAAGGTCCAGATAGCCATCTGCGTTTACGTCTGCTGCCGTCACAGCCGTTTCAAAACCATCTTCAGATCCCACACCTGCGGCATCCGTGATGTCTTTGAACTTAAAATTGCCCAGATTGAGATAAAGGCGGTTTTTGCCATTGGAACAGACGAAGTAAAGGTCCGGCAGGTTATCATTGTTGATGTCGGCCACGGCAACGCCGCCTCCATTGTATTGGTTGATGTTCAGGATGACGTTGTGTTCATTGTCGTCCAGTATTTTATTTTGAAAATCAACGCCCGTTTCATCCGGGGATAGCAACTGAAGCCGTGGGTTTTTGGCGACCAAGGTGGGTTCTGAGCCAGAATCATCGGATAAAGAGGGGACCGTGCTATTGCCCTTGCCACCCCAAAAATAATAAGCGACACCAGCCGCCGTGACCAAACCCAGGCACCAGAAAAAATACTTCCATCGAAACCCCGGGTTTGCAGGGGTGGACTTTTGACTGGAGCGGGCCATTGGTTTATTCTTTTTGCTCATGGATAGTCAGGAATGTTTATTCAAAAATCTGCAAGGGACTGTTATTGTTGGCCACGATAAAATAACGTTTGTTGCCAGCTCCCTTGAGCCCTACCAAATCGCGGGGCTCTCGCATGGCCCAAAAGCCGCTCTGAAGGTTGTTGACCCAACTAAAATTGCCGCCGTCGGCGCCGAGGAGCAGGACGCCATTGCCAGCATCATAACGCCCGGAACCCACTTCCAGGCCGTATTTATTGCCGGCCATCAGGAGATCAATCTTGCCATCATGGTTGATGTCTTCGGCTACAATGCCGTGGATGGAAGATATTTGCGTCTCTAAGGGCAGGCGCCTGCGCACAAATTTGCCATTTTGGTTCTCCCACCAGCAGGTTTCAAAATCGTAGGCCACAAACTTCACAGCAGCCTCCAAATCCTTTTTGGGCCAAATGTCTTCAATAGTGGCCGAAGCATAAGTGGTCGCGTACAAGAATTTCTTTTTTAGCGAGGGAATTTGTTTCACCAGTACTTCTTTTTGAACAAGGGGATATTCTTTGCCGTTTTCATAAAAAGTCACGATAGGATCCAGCGTACCGTTGTTGTCGAAATCTTTGGCATAACAACCAAATGGCGCTGACTCGCTCGCGGTATATCTGGTATTCAGTCCAAAGTTTCCTGTTACAAGGTCAAGGTCTCCGTCATTGTCCAGGTCGGCAACGGTGACACAGTTCCAAATCCCGTTCGATTTGTTGAGCCCAAATTGAGCCGTCGCATTCACCAGTTTACCACCGACTAGTTTGAAAATAGACACAGCCATCCACTCGCCTACAACGATGAGTTCCTTTTGGCTGTCGCTGTCCACGTTGGCCCAGACCATATCGGTAACCATGCCACAGCGCTCAAAATCTTTGGCTACGACCGCAGTGACGTCCGTAAACTTACCCCGATCGTTGCGCAATACCACGCTGCGAGGGCTCAAAGGCCATTTGTCAGCCGCAGCACGCCCCCCGAAAAAGAGGTCCTGATCGCCGTCATTATCGTAGTCGTGGGCAACCACCTTCAAACTCAATTCTGGATTTTCCGTGTTCAGGTTGGAGGCAACTTTTTTGAAATTCCCCTTTCCATCGTCATTTAGATAAATGCGGTGCCGCCATGCATTTTTTCGCACTTCTTTTGGAGCTTCAAACGCACCACTAAGGACGAGGAGGTCTTGATCCCCATCGCCATCGAGGTCAGCGAAAAGGGCGCCATGGTCCTCGTAGATCTTTTCTTTCTCCCACAAGGGCTGATTAGACGGCTTGAACTGGCCATTGGCAGCTTGTATGTACAGCGCCGGAGGCGAGCTCAAAGCATTTCCTACATAAAAATCTTCGAGACCATCTCCATTCACATCGCCCTTGGCAATGAGTGGTCCGAGCTCGCTAAGTTTCCAAATATTGAGCGGAAAGGCCTCAAAATCGTTGTATTTGTTTTCTTTATGCTCAAAACGGATGCCTGATTTAGCGGTGGTTTCTTTCAGCAAAGTTGGTGCAGTAGCAGGGTTTACCAGCGTTGCTACATAACCCGATGCATCCGTCCATTTGAGCTGCAGGCGCTGGTTGGCATTCAGGTTTGTCAGGCTCTGGGTCTTGCCGTCTGGCCAACGCACCGTCAGTCTATCTATGGTAGCTTGGCTCCCCAGGCCAAAATGTATGAGATGCTCCGATGCGGAGAAGATCCCGCGATTGGGATTGAGTTCCTGGTATTGTTTTTGGCCGTTGTTGTATTCGATCAGCACGGAAGCTCCTACTGCGAAAGGATTTTGCGGGCTGCCCTGCAGTTTGGCCTGAAGGTAGTTTCCCTTGTTCTGTTCACGACTGAGATTTTTGAAAACGAAGGCCGGATCTTCGAGATTATTCGCTACCAGATCCAGGTCTCCGTCGAGATCCAGGTCGGCCCAGGCGGCGCCGCAAGACCAGGTTCCTTTCATGGTCGCCCATATCCCCCCTTTGTCTTCAAATTGCCAGTTTCCCTTGTTGCGGTAGATAAAATCGCGTGCCTTGAACGAAGGGGCTTTATCCAGAAATTCTTCCAGGGTTTTGTATTGGGACAGCACTTCCTTGGTAATAGCGCCCTCCCGCAGATGCTTTGCGAACTCGCTGTAATCTAAGTTTATAAAGTCTCGTCTGTAACCATTGGTTACATAAATATCCCTGAGTCCATCATTGTCCAGATCGGCAACAAGGCCGCTCCAGGACCAGTCTGTCCTAAAAACGCCCGCCTGACAGGCAATGTCTGAAAAGCTGCCATTGCCATTGTTGCGCTGCAGCACGTTGCGGGTCACCGGTTCGAAAAGATTGCTTTGTTGAATCAGAACTTGAAAACTATTGGAATTGAACGTTCTGACGGTTTTATGCCGGGCATTATTGGGGGGCATCATATCTACGGCAAAAAGATCAACCAGTCCGTCGTTGTCAAAATCGCTCAGGTCAGTTCCCATGGTTGCTTGCGAACAGTGCCGAAAATATTCGGAAAGTTTGTTGGTAAAAGTCCCCTTACCTGAATTTATAAAAAGCTGGTCGGGTTGAAAAAAGTCGTTGCCCACATAAATGTCCGGGTGCCCATCCCGGTTGAAGTCAGAAATGGAAACGCTCAACCCAAAAGCACGGTTCCAAATACCAATTTCCTGACTGACATCCGTGAATTTTGGGCTTCCGTTCCCCGTTTTGGTCGAGTTAATATCATTGCGGTAAAAACGGTCGGAATCGTAGGTGTCTTTGGGTCCCTCATCAAAGGACAACTTGCCATCCGGGCCCGGAGTCGCGATGAATTTATTGGAAAACGCCATATCCTTGGGATAATTGAGCAAGTACAGGTCAAGGTCGCCGTCGCCATCCCCATCAAAGAAGCAGGAACCGGTAGAAGCGCTGATATCGTCGAGACCGTATTCTTTGGCGCTTTCCGTAAAACGGAGTTCACCTGAGTTTTGTGGAAGATTGTTGATATACAGTTTGTTACGCCTGGTGTCGTCAATGAACGGGCCTGCGCGACACACATACAGGTCCAGATAACCATCTGCATTGATGTCTACAGCCGCTACTGACGTCTCAAATCCCTCTTCGGAAATCAGCCCGGCCGATTCTGTTACATCTTTAAATTTTAAGTTTCCCTGGTTTAGGTAAAGGCGGTTTTGGCCGTTGCTGCACACAAAATACAGGTCGGGCAGATTGTCATTGTTCAAATCGGCCACCGTGACACCTCCGCCATTGTAAATGTTTATGTTGGTGGCGTGGTTGTTCGCCATCGTTTCGATGATCCGGTTCTGGAAATCAATGCCGGTTTCAGAGGCCTCCATCAATTGCAATAAGGGGGCTTCGGCATGGAGCGTTTCTTCAATGGTATGATAAAAATGGCCATCCTGGCTGCTTTCACTTTTCTTCGTTCTGTAATTCCATGCAAAATATCCAATGACTGCTACTACCAGTAAAAGGAGGAGCGCCAGCACACGTTTGCTGAAGACTTTACGTCCGCCGGACCCTGCATGATCCGCTTTGACAGGCACTTCGATCGGACTGCCTTTTGTACCTTTTTTGCTCATTTTAAATCAGGTTTCATAAATTTATTTTTGCTTCGACACTTAATGTCATTAGACATCCATAACAAGTAGTCTATTCAAAAATCTGCAACGCGCTACCATTGTTGGAGACCACTAAAATACGCTTGCCACCCACCCCTCGGAGTCTTGCGATATCACGGGCTTCGCGCATAGCCCAAAATCCACTCTGGAGGTTGTTTACCCAACTAAAATTGCCCTTTCCGTCGCCGCTCAACAGCACACCGTTGCCCGCATCACAACGCCCGCCTTCTATTTCCATGTGGTATTTATTGCCAGCCATTAAGATGTCCTGATGGCCATCTCCATTAAAGTCATCTGCGATAATCCCTTGAATTACAGAGGTTTGTACCTGCCTTGGGAGACTATGCCGAACAAACTTTCCCCCTTGATTTTCCCACCAGCAGGTTTCAAGATCGTAGGCCACCAGGTGAAGCGCTGCATCCAGATCTTTTTTGGGCCATAGATCTTCCATGGTGACCACAGCCCAGTCCTTGGCATACAGATATTTTTTCTTGAGGCTGGGGATCTGCCTTACAATGTTCTCTTTTTGAGTCATTGGGTAGTTCTTTTTCCCTTCATACATGGTCATGATCGGGTCGAGCGTACCATTGTTGTCGAAGTCTTTTGCATAACAACCCAGGGGAGCATCTGCACTGGCGACGAATCGGGTATTGAGGCCAAAGTTGCCGGTCACCAGATCGAGGTCGCCATCGCCATCGAGGTCGGCTACTTCAAGACTGTGCCAGAGCCCGTTGGTTTTGTCCAAACCAAATTGCGCGGTCACATTGCTGAGCTTGCCTCCTGCGAACTTAAAAACACTCACAGGCATCCATTCTCCCACTACAACCAGCTCAGGCTGGCCATCTTTGTCGAGGTCGGCCCAGGAAAGTTCGGTGACCATACCACATTGGGCAAAATCACCGCCTACCGCATTGGTCACGTCCGTAAGGCGATTCCTGTCGTTGCGCAATACAAAACTGGGCGGCGTAAGCGGCCATTTGCCAGGGGTAACCCGCCCGCCAATGAAGAGGTCCTGGTCGCCATCATTATCGTAGTCCAGGGTGGTTACACGCAGCCCAACGCTGCGAATATCCGGCAGGTTGGCAGGATTTGCACGTCCATAAGTGCCTTTGCCATCCATATTGATGTAAAGCCGGTTCTGCCAGGCAATTGCAGCGGATTCTTTCACGGCTTCGGCGCCACCGCTGACCACATAAAGGTCAAGGTCGCCATCCATGTCGAAATCGAAAAAGACCGCTCCGTGGTCCTCGTATGGTTTTTCAGTTTCCCAAAGTGTCTGGTTGCTGGGTTTAAACTTGCCATCAGGCGTTTGAATGTACAAAGCGGCAGGCTGCGTAAAGCCATTTCCGACGAAAAAATCGTCGAGACCGTCCCCGTTCACATCGCCTTTGGCCGTCAGCGGGCCGAGGTCGGAGGTGTACCAGGGTACCAGCGGGAAATTCTCGAAATCGACGTATTTGTTCTCTTTATGGGTAAAATTGACCCCAGACGCTGCCGTTTTTTCCGTCATCAGGGTAGGACCGTCCGCAAAAGGTATCAGGGTTGGAATATTGCCGGAAGCATTTTTCCAATCCAGTTGAAGTCGTTGGTTGGTCGGAACATTGGTCAGGATCTGGGTCTTTCCATCGGGCCAACGCACACTTACCTTTTCGACCTGTGCCACTTGGTCCATGCCAAAATGGATAAGGTGTTCTGAACAGGAGAAAATGCCCCGGTTGGGGTTGAGCTCCTGGAACTGTTTAAGACCATTGCCGTATTCAATTAAAACGGAGGCGCCCACCGCGAATGGATTTTGTGGGCTTCCATGAAGTTTTGCCTGAAGATAATTGGCCTTGTTTTCGTCGCGACTTAGGTTTTTATAAATGATTGCAGGGTCTTCTAAATTGCTGATTACCAGGTCTAAATCGCCATCTGCATCAAAATCCGCCCAGGCTGCGCCGCAGGACCAGGCGCCTTCCATCGTGGCCCATTCACCGCCTTTGTCCTCAAACGCCCACTCGCCTCTGTTTTGAAATATAAAATTGCGGGGTTTGTAGGTCGGTATTGCATCCAGAATCATTTTTATACGGGAGTAATCATCCATTTTTGCCTGATTTGCCTTGTTTTTAATGTCAGGCAGCAGAAACTCGAAGTAATCCCGATGGCCCACTTCCCGGCGATATCCATTGGTGATGTAAATATCGCGGCGACTGTCGTTGTCAAGATCCACCAGCAGCGGACTCCAGGACCAGTCGGTTTTAAAAACCCCGGCCATGCAGGCAATTTCGCTAAAGGTCCCGTTGCCGTTATTGCGCTGCAATACATTATGCGTCACGGGTTCAAAGTAGTTGTTTTGAACCATGGAAAGGTACCGGCCCAGTGTATTGGTGGTCTGTAGGAGTTTGTGCCGTTTATTGTAGGCAGGGAGCATATCCATGGCCAACAGGTCTACAAAACCGTCGTTGTCAATGTCACTTATGTCGATTCCCATGGTACTTTGAGACGTGTGCCGGAAATATTCTGCGAGGCGATCCGTAAACTTGCCTTTGCCATTGTTAACGTAAAACAGATCCGGCTGGAAAAAGTCGTTTCCAACGTACACATCCGGGTGCCCATCCCGGTTGATATCGGAAACAGAGACGCTAAGGCCAAAAGCAAAATTCCAGATGCCCGACTCTTTCGAAATATCGGTAAATCCACCCTTGCCACCGACCAGTATTGCAGGAGGACCATCATTGCGGAAATAGCGGTCCGTATCGTGTTCCTTTTTGGGCACCAGATTGGGAATGGGCTTCCCGTTGCTGTCAAAGATCACATCAATTTTACTGGCGTATGCAATATCCATCAGGTAGTTGAGCACATAACAATCGAGGTCGCCATCCGCATCTCCATCAAAAAAGGTCGCGCCGGAGCTGGCGCTGATGTCGTCGATGCCATATTCTTTGGAGCGCTCCACAAACGTGAGGTCTCCGTTGTTGATATAAAGTTTGTTGCGCCGAAAATCATCTTGTTTGGGTCCACCACGGCAAACATAGAAGTCGAGGAAACCATCGGCATTTACATCGGCAGCACAAACAGCAGTCTCAAAACCATCTACAGAGGCGAGGCCGGAGGATTCTGTGATATCCTTAAATTTCAAATTGCCCTGATTGAGGTACATCCGGTTGGAGCCGTTGGTACAAACGAAATAAATATCGGGCAAATTATCGTTATTGATGTCCGCAATGGCTACTCCGCCGCCATTGTATATATTAATATTAGTGGTAATGTTATTCTCTGCTGTTTCAACGATCAGGTTCTGAAAATCAATCCCGGTTTCCTCAGCTTTGAGCAATTGTAACAAGGGTTTCTTTGCTGTTAAGGTCGGCTCGGCGTAATGAAACTCGTCGGGCAGATAACCCGTAGACTTTTTCGGCCAGAATTTCCAGGCAGCAAAAGCGCCGACCGCCAGCAAAAGCAGGAGCAGGAGTATTTTGGGCAGACGTTTGGATGCCGTGGATTTTTTATCTGCCGTTTTATCCGCCGTAGCCTTTTTATCCGCCGTAGCCTTGGCGGAGGCGGAGGTGGAGGTGGATCCAGATTTGGAGCCAGTAGAGGAGACAGGGCCAGGATTAGCAGGCTTTTGCGTTTTTTTGCTCATAATTTTATGTTCTAAACCACATTGGTTTTAAACCTACGGTGAGTACACATCTTTTTTTGCCCATAGAGCGACATTTTGAACTTGCATCCATACAATAGGTTTTGCAGGGTTCGGACATGCGCGCAAAAGTAGCGCAACCCGAAGAGATCGGACCGCACAAAATATCCGAGATCAGGCCCTTCATTCTAACAACAAAGAGACCGCTCTGCTACACCTATATATATGGTGTCGCTCAGTGTGGTCTCTTTGTTTTGGAATTCACTCACGAATCACTGTCCACCGGCGGCCTTTCTGTTGGCCTCTGTGAAAATGGCTTCGAACTCAGTTCTGTATTGCTCCAGGTTGTTGGGAGCTTTTGAAAGTTTCTCTTTCTCCTCCTGCATTTGTTTTCTTACGGTACTGAATTCTTTTTGGGCTTCTTCCAGCGTGGCCCGGCCACTGTTTAGCCGGGTAGAAAGCGAGTCGAGTTGAATGGCGTAAACATTGATCAACTCATAAGGCTCGGTGAACTCCTTCATGCCCATCCGCATTTTTGTGACTTTTTCTATGTGTTCTGTTCCCAGAATACTAAAGGCACTGCCCATGGCCCTGCCCAAATTGATGTGTTGCACAAAAAGGGAATCAAACGGACGTGAATGGCCCTTCCCTTCCACAAGCACCGTAAGGATTTGTGCATTGAGGGCCTTGGCATTGTTGGCAACAGGGACATCTGCGCTGCTTGAGTTGTCGGGGGAACCTGGATTGTTTTGACAGGCAGCCAGAAAAAGAACGGAAAGCGCGAAAAGCGCGAGAACGGGATACTTCATTTTTGAAAATAATTGAACTTGAAAAACCTTTATTTTTTTTTGAAAGGGCGAAGGTAAGGCTTAAAAATGACCGTTGACTTTTGACTTTTGACTTTTGACCCTTAACCGTTGACCCTTAACTGTTGACCCTTAACTGTTGACCCTTAACTTTCAACTTTCAACTTTCAACTTTCAACTTTCAACTTTCAACTTTCAACTTTCAACTTTCAACTTTCAACTTTCAACTATTAACCGTTCCCTCACCAAAACTGCCGTTAAAACATTTTAGGCCAATCCTTAGAAAAAAATTAGAATTGTTGATACGAAGTATCGATACAGTTGGTACATTTGCACGGCCTTTAGATCAAAAGGTGATTTTTTAATCCGTTCGCCGATATATAATAACTCATGAGCGAAGTTGGTCCCGATTCCGAGTTCTCGGACGGGATGGGCAAAACCCCCTTCGGGTCCTCCCCCTTTCCTCCTCCAGCTTTCTGTGTTACATCCCAATTTCTTATTTACCCGCCATAGCATTTTGCGAAGGAGGGTCTGCCATAGCATTTTGCGAAGGAGGGTAAACCGCTCTAGCCCTTGCGTGATGGTTGGTAAATTGGCTTAAGCAAAAATTTGCCCAAGCCAGTGGAGTCGTCTTGGCATTCCTTATTCAGGCAGTTATTCAGGCCTTAATTTTTTTTGCAACGACTGCTTTTTTTTGTTCCCCAGAACGCCTCTGGCATGGTTGTTGTTTTTAAACATTCAGCATCGAATCAGAAAAGTTCACCGATGTTAATCCTGCTCGTTTTTTCGGGCTTTTTATTTACTCCCCGTTTTTGTCTCATGCAAAGAAATTGTACACAATTTTCTTTTATCTATATTAAAAAAGCATTGGCTTCAAGGACATCGTGCCTTGTATCCAATGCTTTTGTTTTTTATCAAAGTGTGGCACACTTATAAAGGTGTGCCACACTCCCATGAAAAAATTCCCCACCCAACCTTAAGTATAACATTAATTCACCTAATTTTTTCATCACAAATTTTAATGACATGAAAAGAATGAATTTCATTCGCGCCGCACTCTTCGCAGTGTTCGCATTCATGGGCACTCTCAGCCTATCGGCTCAAGGATGGTTACCACCTGCAGAAGCAATCATGGTACTCCAGACTCAGTACGATCAGTTGAATGAGCCGCCCGTTCCTGTTGCTGGCAATGGTGGTACCATTTCCAAACAACAAAACATTGAGAAGTACGCAAAATCCGGACTTGGCTGTTCTGACTGCCAAATCCTTGCTGTAAAGAAAGCTTTCGTTGAGCTTTCGCTGCTTCGCATCAAACAAGGTATGGACACCGGCGTCGCTGTAGACGAAGTGCGCGCACTTATGATCGCTGGTTCCGGCAACAACCTCGCCATGCTGAATACCATTCAGACGGCCTATGTATGGATGGAACTCATCCTCTGATCCCTTTAACCTTTTTTTACTCACTCTTTTCTTTTTAAGCTAACACTTAAATCGTAGTCTTTCTCATGAAAAGAAGATTTATTACTTCTCTTAAATGCCTCCTCGCTGGAGTGCTGTTTTTGAGCGCAACTACAGCTTCACACGCTGTAATTACACTCACATTCACCAACACCGGCCCAACCACCTATGTGCCTGGAGCAGCTAACGCGCTCTCTTTCCAAGTCACAGGCGTTGGTTCTGAATGGGTGGATCGTTTGTCCATCGAATTCCCAGCTGGCTGGGTAGTCAACTCTGGTACCCCCAATGGTACAGGTGGTTGTGCAACGCAGGTTGGACAACAGCTTATTTGCTCGCCGTTTATCACTTGGAAAACCAACAATGCTGGTATTCCTTGCGGAATAGGTGCTGCAGCCAACTCTTTCTGCGGTTTCTGGCAGGCGGGTGCTCAAAACCTGACTGTGAACGTTACAGTTCCTGCAGGCGCTACTGGCCCTCAGATCGTAAGATTGCACAGTAAAGGTGAATCCGGTGGTACGGATCTGGATCAGCTTACGCTGCAACAGTTCATCCCACCTACTCCTTGCGCGATCCAATGCCCTGCTAACCAGTTCTACAATCTGGATCCAGGCGCTTGCTCGCAGGTAGTAAACTACCAGGTAACGACCACAGGTACTTGCGAAATCGTAGCTTCGGCTTGCGGTTTTATCGGCACTTTTGCTCCAGCTTCGGTTGATTTCTGGCAAGTAGGCCTTCAGGCTGGTGCTGGTGCGCCTCCAGCAGGCAACGCTGGCGGTGGCAACCCACACGTGTTGTTCGATGACTCAGGCGCTGCTTGTGCGAACAACCCTGACCGTTTGACCCTGCGCTCTGTGCTTCAGGTTGGTGGTTTCTGTTTCAACGGTGTTGAATGGGCGCTCCAAAATGCAGTGCCACAAACCATCTCTTTCGACTGGACTTACGTCCAGAATGTTTCTTCCTGGGACCGGTTTGCAGTAGGTGTTGGTACGAATGCCAACCACTTTGGCAACAACAACAACAACTTCTGTAACAACCCAAATGGTTACTGGCAGGCTCAAACCAATCAACTGATCGGTCAGCCTTCCAACCAACAAGGTACGGTGGTTCGTAATATCCCTGCAAACGGCTGGTTGTCTTTGGCTGCCTGGACTCAGGTGGCTACTGGCCAACCTGCTGCTACCATTCAGATCTTCAACTTCCAGAGTGTACAGGTTGTACCTGCACTGCCTGAGCAAACCTCTGGTTTGCCGAGCGGTTCTGAGTTCCCAATCGGTACCACGACCAACTGTTTCAAAGTTGACCTGGCTCCTGCCGGCTCTCCTGTAGGTGACATCACTTGCTGCTTTACCATCAATGTGGTCGAGTTCCCGAACCCGATCACTTCTTTGGTTTGCAATGACCTCGTGTATGTATCGCTTGACGCTAGCTGCTCGTACTGCCTTGGTGCAGACGGTGTGCTCGAAGGTGGTCCTTATGGCTGCTACGACGACTATATCGTAGAAGTTGACAAGACGCTCCCATACGGCAACGGCCCATGGGTACCAGCTTGCTTCAACAATTCTGACGTTGGTAAAACTTACCAGGTTCGCGTAACTGACCCTGCAACTGGCAACAAATGCTGGGGCAACGTGAAAATTGAAGACAAGCTGCCACCGGTACTTGTTTGCCCAGACGCACTGCTTCCTTGCAATTTCCCGAGCTTCGCTCCAGAATATGTGCAATCGGCTACCCTCTCTTTGAGGTTCTCTGCTTCTGCTGGTGATCTGCCTAAGACGATTAACTCTAACCAGCAATTCATTTTTAACATTCCGATCCCTGTTAACGCGATCGTGAACGATGTTGACCTCCGTATGTTGGTTCAAAATGGTATCTGGGCTGCTACTGAGTTCGAAATCACTTCACCAACGGCTAACTGGCTTCACCCTGCTGTTGCTGGCTGCGGTCCAGGTTGGGATATTTTTGCCCGCTACGACGACGAAGGTATTGTTTCCAACCTATGTGTTGACTACGACGACGACCTTAACTTCAACGACATGGCTGTCTTTGGCTTTGACCCGCTCAGCGATCTGGACGGTGGCAATGCTTTCGGCAACTGGCAAGTACGCGTTTTTAATGATGACTTCATTGGTACTGGCACAGCCAGCATCGTAGAAATCCTCGAACTGTACCTCAATCTGACTGGCGACTTCACTGCGGGCTTCCCGAACGGTCTGCCTTATGCAGGTTGCGTACCACAGAACCTTGGCAACAACTCATATCGTGTGCCTGCAGGTTGTGGCGTTCCACAGTTGGATAACTGCTCTGATGTTACATTGTCTTACCTCGACACAAACATTCCAGACAACTGTCTTTCTGGCCTTACCGGGCACATCAATCGTAAATGGACTGCAAAAGATGCTTCTGGCAACACCAGTACTTGCATCCAGCGCATTGACAAACTTCGTCCAGGTCTGGCAGACGTAACGATGCCTCCTAATTATGACGGCATCAACGGTCCGTTCTTCCTTTGCGGCCCTGGCATTCCGATCATAAATGGTCACCCGAACCCAACACCGGATTGGATCGAAGGCCAAGGTCTCCAAGGCTATCCACACATATTCGACCAAATTGATGGTTGCTCTATCAACTACGAATACCACGACTATGTGATCCCAGTATGTGACGGTACCGTTAAGTATCGCCGCGAATGGACGATCATTGACTGGTGCACAGGTACTGGCTTTATCTACAACCAGATCCTGAAAGTGGTCGACGATGAGGGCCCAAGCTTTGCTTGCCCAGCTAACCTGACGATCTCTACAGATCCGTTCGCTTGCTGCGCTACGTTCAACCTTCCTGACGTGATCGTGACTGACAACTGCAGCCGCATCAACAACATCAGCGGTATGATCGTGATTCGCGACCAGTACACCGGTTCAATCATCAACATGGTGCCTATCGGTGGCTCCCTGCAAGACTTCCCTGGCAACAACTGGTGGAATCTTGATACTCTTGCCAACTTCGGCTGGGCTCCATGTCTGCCAATCGGCAACCACACTGTGACCTATATTGCTGAAGACGACTGCGGAAACACTTCTTCTTGCAACTTCAACCTGACGGTTCGGGACTACGTTCCACCAGTGGCTGCTTGCGACGAGACGACGACTATCGCTATCGGTATCGACGATCCATTCGACTGTTACGGACCTGCCGGCCCGAACAGCCTGCCTGAAGCGCTTGATGCTTGCGAATTTGCTGGTGTTACCTGGGTTAAAGCAACTACTTTCGACGACGGTTCTTACGACAATTGCAACGGTGTGAAATTCACCATTCGTCGTATGGCTCCATACTCTGATTGTATCCTTGCATTGAACTCTACCAACGGCTTCTTGCCTTGAAACGATATATTCCCTGATTTCCCGAGCGAGTTAGAGCGCGCCCTCT
>JAUSMG010000383.1 GCA_030645295.1 Saprospiraceae bacterium
AAGACGATGGCCTTGGTTTTGACCCTCAAAACACCCAAAAAGGTATGGGAACCGACAATGTGGCCCGCCGTACTCAATTCCTTAAAGGGGACCTCAGCGTACAATCGGCCAAAGGACAAGGTACCAGCACCCTGGTAACCCTGCCGCTGACATAAACCAAGGGTAAACCCTGAGTTTAAAACCCGGCTTTGCCCTGATAAAATCGGTAGTAGGAAGTCGCACTTTTGTGTCGGGCATTTCATGAACCGATTACATTAGGTGCCTTACCCCCCTGTTTTTTTGAATAATGGTATCCTTTTATAGGATTTGTGCAAGACGGCTTCGTTTTAAACCTTTCGCGGCAAAAGTCGCATTTTATCCCCACTACACGCTTGTGTGGTTTTAAATAATCTTCTTACCATACTTTATTGGGATCGCCCGCCGCTCGAAGGAGCAGCGGGCGATTTTTTTGTTTTGGGGTTAAACTGAACATCTTACTTTTCGGCCTGTTTCATCTTTTGCCAAGGATGATGGACGTTGGACATTGGACCGTTGGACATTCAAATTACCCGTCCGGCATTGAATCATTTATCCCGTGCGGAATACAAACAACTTAACAAAAATATGGCCTTTACCTTACCTGAACTCGCCTATTCCTTCTCTGCGCTCGAACCCCATGTGGACGCGCGCACGATGGAGATCCACCACGGCAAGCACCACGCCGCTTACGTCAACAACCTCAATGCCGCACTTCAAGGCACGGAGCAAGAGGGCAAAAGCCTCGAAGATCTCTTCTCCCACATCAGCAAACTCCCACCAGCCGTACGCAACAATGGCGGAGGGCACTGGAACCACACGATGTTCTGGGAGATCATGGCGCCCAATGCTGGTGGAGACCCTACTGGCGATGTAGCGTCGCAAATTACCAAGGATTTTGGCTCCTTTGAGGAGATGAAAAAACTCTTCGCCCAGGCTGCTACCACACGCTTTGGCTCTGGCTGGGCGTGGCTTTGTGTGGATTCGAACTATGATCTGTTTATTACCTCCACACCCAATCAGGACAATCCACTCATGGATGTTGCCGACAAAAAAGGCCAGCCTATTCTGGGTCTGGATGTCTGGGAACACGCCTACTACCTGCATTACCAAAACCGCCGCCCGGACTATATCACTGCATGGTGGAACGTGGTGAATTGGGAAGAAGTAGCGCGTCGGTTTCGCAGCGCTATTGGTAATTGAGATATTGGGATATTAGGATATTGGTTCACTATCCTAATATCCCAATATCCTAATATCCTAATATTTTCCCCTTCCAAACCTGAAAATAAGGCACCAGCTGCGCTCCAAAAGCACGGAAGGAGTGTTCTATTTTCTGCTCCATACTCCCTTCAAAATCAAGGCTCAACGAGTGTTCCGCACAAAAACGGATAGCCTCCAGAAACGGGCCGTAAATGGAGCGGAACGTAGTAATTACGGCAGAACTCAGAATATCGCGCTTTACTATCGGGCAATGGTGACTATTTTTGCTGCGAAGAAAACACTAACTTATGACGCTACGTGAACTATTCGATTATTTAAGCGCGAACCCGCTTACCGTGGCTGCCTACTTTTCCCTGCTCCTGATCACAGCGATTTTAGCGGGAATTATGGGAAAAGGTGAAGGCCATCTCAGTCCCTGGAAATTTCTCTACTCCGCGATCGTTTACCTGGTGTGCGTACCGGGCATTTTTGCCGCCGCACTGGGTGTTTATCTTTTCCTGTTCGAACAAGGCGGCAGTATTTTCAATGTGAATCTGCTCACACAGGTTTTACCCGTAGCAGCCATGATCATTACACTTAACGTGGTACGGCGCAATGTTGAATTTGGCTACATCCCGGGATTCGGTCGGCTGACAGACCTGATGATGACCATCTTCACAGTATTTTTGCTGATGTATTTACTCAACCGCTTACACCTTGTAGCCTGGGTGTTCGTCCCGGTACAATGGCTGATACTCATTGTTGTGGGGCTGTTGCTCATCGTTCGTTTTGGACTTAAACGTTTGACTGCGTGATCATTAGAAAATTTTTTTGGTTGCTGGTGTTGATTGCCGCTGCCTGTACTGACCCCATAAAAGAGACCCGTCAGGTTTTTACCCAGGACGACGTAGCAGTGGAAGTCGGCAAAGAAGTGGAAATACTCTACTCCGACAGCGCCGTGGTGCGTGTTCGTGTGACAGGCCCTGTGCTGCACAATCATTCAGGCCGGGAAAAGCCACGCCAGGAATTTCCGGAAGGCATACAAATGGATTTTCTCATGCCCGACCTTTCCGTGCGTAGTGTGCTGACCGCAAAAAGTGCCACGCGCTATCAGACTGAAGGGAAAATTATAGCACGGGACAGCGTAATATTGACCACCGTAAAACAGGAAAAACTGGAAACGGAAGAACTTATCTGGGACGAAAAGACGGCCAAAATCCGTACCGATAAATTTGTAAAAGTGACCCAGCCCGGTGAGATCATCTATGGCTTTGGCCTGGAAGCCGAGCAGGATTTCTCTTACTGGAAAATTCTGGTCCCCAAAGGCCGCATCAAAGTGGAACAACTCAACGATGTAGTAAAATAACCCATGGATATTCCTTTACCCAAACGATTCTTAGGCTGGTCTTCCGCCTTACGGATAGGAAGCCATACGTTTCCGGCAACCTTGCTTTTGACGGCTTTGGCTGTGGGGACGACCTGGGCGCTGTTGCCGCTATTGAATTACGTTTTTGGCACCGGTTGGGTTGCCGTTATCCTAGTGGCAGGATTGCTTTTCGGTGTGCTTTTGCTGTTTAAAAATCTGATCTTCAAGGGTATATACAAAAATGCGCATCTGGATGGCGAAGCCGCATTACTGGAATATCTGGTGCAGCAAAACCATTCGGGACTACCTGGCGAAGAGGAGGTTGAAATGGAATTGCTCGAAAATGCCCTCCACCTGAAACAAGTGCGGGCCCACGATTGCATGGCCCCCCGACCCGAAATCATTCATATTGATGTGGGAGCATCCGTAGCAGAAATGCGGGAACTCTTTATCGAAAGCAGCCTCTCGCGAATCCTGGTCACCGAGGGCGGCGACGTGGACAAGGTGCTCGGTTATGTCCATGTCCAGCAGCTTTTCTCCCATCCGCAGAGTATTCAGGGTATCGTGATGCCCATCACATTTGTGCCGGAAAGCATTCAGGCCAATGATCTACTCAGTAAATTCATCAAAAACCGGACAAACATTGCCTGTGTTGTGGACGAGTATGGTGGCATCGCTGGTCTGGTGACCCTCGAAGACGCCCTCGAACAACTCTTTGGAAAGATCGATGATGAACACGACCAGGAGGAATTTATTGAAGCACAAGTGACCGACAATGAGTTTCTGTTTTCCGGCCGACTCGATATTCAGTACTTAAACGATAAATACCCCGCGCTCAATTTGCCTACCGGCGACTACAATACCCTTTCCGGTTATCTGGTTACCACCACCCAAACCATTCCCGAGCAGGGCCTTCGACTCGAACTGGAGGGTAAAACTTATGTGCTGGAAATGGTAAGCAATCGAAAGATCGAAACGATTCGAGTAATAGTTACAAGTTAATAGTTAAAAGTTACAAGTTGTAACTCCTTAAAAGCGAAAGGCCCCCCACAGTTGGGAAGCCTCCACGCATTCAAACTTGCAGCGTATTTATTTTTGTGTTTACTTATGCTTATGTTTCTTAGGCGAGTTTGTCCACGTCACGGATCAAAATGCTGTTTCGATTAAAATATATGAGATTGGAGCGTTTGAGCTCATTGAAAACGGAGGTTACCGTTTGACGGCTGGTACCGGTGAGGCTGGCAATTTCCTGTTGCGTAAGGTGGTGTTTTACCAGGGTTTCGAAACCCACACGGCGGCCTTCGCGGGT
>JAUSMG010000396.1 GCA_030645295.1 Saprospiraceae bacterium
GCGTTCCGGCTTACACCCATTACCGGAACGGCGTTCCGGCTTACAGCAAAAACCAGGTCGTCAATTTGCATTCGCCGCGCCCAGCACCGTAGATCGCGAAGTAAGGTGTCCGGGAATTCAGATTTTAGCCGCTCTATTTCCTCCTCAAAAAGTTCCTCGTCCCACATTCGGTAAGTCGTCCAAAACGATGCAAGCAGATTCGCAGCATCGAACGGGAGCTGAAGTTGGGAAAATACAATGCAGCTTTCAATTTTCAATTTATCCAAACGAATAAGCCACACATTCGCTCCACGGCTCACTTTTTTACGCAAATCCGTGAGGGGAAACTGTGTTTTTTCAAACAAAGGGAACGCAGCAAAAATCTTTACATCGGAACGACGCACCTGAAAAATGCGTTGGGCAGCAGATTTTTGACGAATAAACTCTTCCTGGAATGCGGCCAAAGTCGTCGCATCCTCCGTAAGCAGTAGATTCTCAGCGTTGGAATTGTAGGTCCAGTTGAAAGAGCCCGTGAGCAGCAGGCTGTGATCCAAAATTGTAAATTTGTGGTGCATGAGTCCCGCATCCCGGCAAGCCCAGAGCTGGCCTCCAGACCGCACAAACTGTTGAAAATCAAGCCCGCCACAGCGGATGTTTTGGCTGTCATATTCCAGCAGAAGTTCTACGCGAACTCCAGCGCGGAGGCGTTCAAGCAAGGTTTCAAAAATGTCCTTGTGGGAGAACCAGCAGACTGCAACGCTGACACTTTGCGTTGCTTTGGAGAGGTGATGACAAATGTGTTGGGGCAAGTTTTGAAAATAGGCAGCATTCATTGGGTTGTTGGCAAGTTTCAAACAAATATAAAACTATTTGTCTTGACTTGTACAATCTATTTTCAACAACTCAAACCTTTTTTACTCGCCCACACAATTATTTCAACCCAAAAACTTCACCGAATACCCCTCCTGCTTCGCCTCCAAATATTGCGCCGCCGTATCCCGTACCGTTTGTTCCATGGTCAAATACTCAAACCCAAAAACGGAGCGCGATTTTTCGTTCCCATAGGTATAGTTTGTCACGCTGGCGCGGGCACTTTCCTTCGTTGCAAGCGGCGTTGTACCGAGGATTTTTTCTTTTAACCATTCCACGCGCCAGGCTACTTCCGCCAAAAACGGCCCAACGGTGATGGGTGGGGGAGGAACACCTAATTCCTTGGCGATCATGCCAAAAAACTGCCGGTGCGACAGATTATCACTGTTTAAAATATAGCGCTCTCCTGAAATATCGCTTTCCAGCAGCAGCGTCATGAAACGCACCACATCGCGGATATCCACAAAACCGGAGCCGCCACTGGGACAATACTTTAGTCCCGCATCAATTTTTTTGAAAAAACCCGCCATGCCCTCTTCCCAATCCTGACTTCCGACGATCACTGAAGGACTGACGATTGCGGCCGAAAGGCCTTCGGCAATGCCCCGTTGTACCTCCATTTCAGCCCCGTACTTGCTGAGGGCGTAGCGGCTATTGGCCTTGCTTTCTACCCATTTGCAATTTTCATCGAGGTGCGGACGGTTGGGCGTACGCCCCAGGGCTGCTATGCTGCTTACATGCACCAGTTTTTTTATCCCAAAATCCAGGCATAGATTGACGATGTTTTTTGTCCCTTCAATGTTGATCTTCATCATTTTGTGCCTGTCTTTTGGATGAAAAGACACAACTGCAGCGCAATGACAAACATGGGTTACGCCTTCAAAGGCATCTTCCAGCGCACCCAAATCTGTGACATCGGCTTCCACCCATTCCACTTTGTCTTCTAAGCCCGCAATCAGGGACATGCGGCTTGATTTTCGACGTAAAGCCCTGACAGACACCCCCTTTTTAAGCAGTAATCGGATGAGATAGGAGCCAACGAATCCGGTAGCCCCTGTGACCAAAACAAGCGAATCTTTCTGCATTGAAAGGTTATTTTTTGAAGGTTTGGGTGTACTCTGCCACCGCTTTGATCTCTTCCGGGCTGAGTATGGTTCCAAATGGGGTCATCAGTTTTTTGCCGTTGGTAATGATGTTGATCCGCTCTTCAAGGGTGAGTACGCTTTGGCTAAAATCCTTTGCCCCATTAAGGCCAAGCGCTCCATCTGCGCCATGGCAGGTCACACATTTTTGGCGAAAAACGGCCATTCCGTCCGGCTTTAAGGTTGAATCTGAAGTTTTTCCAAGCGCTGCTGCGTTCCGCTTCTGGTCATCACCTTCCGATCCACAGGAAGCGGCGAAAAGAAGGATTCCCCAAAATATTTTTATAGAAATGTTGGACATGGTCAATATTTTAGAACTTTGCTGTTTAGTCTTAAAAAAGCCCTTTTTGACTAAAAAGAGGGCAAAGATGAGGCAGGTTTATGGCTTTGGGCCAAAATTTGCTTGCGATAATTTTGAGCGCGCGTTCAATAGAATATTTTAAAATTGGTCTTTAATGGGCATAAGGTAAAAATTTGCTCCTGCCATGCTAAAGGAATGCGGTTACATTTGTTGCGCTTAGTTCCTCCAGATCGATCGGTTGGTTTTTCAGATTTACTTTAATGCTTCCCGAACAATTATTGTTTCAAGATATTACTGAGTTTTTACTTAGTGTTTGTTCATAGTGTTTGTTTTTTGTTTTGTCCCTGTCGAGTAGCAATATTTGACAGGGTTTTTTTTATGCCTCTTTAGGAGATTTTAGTTAAAATTTTCCGCAAACTGGAATTTTCACATTTTTGGCACAGGTTTGGATAACTGACTATTGCTTCATACAATAGAAACGGTTTAGTGAAAAAGCCCAAGGCTAACGTGCCTTGGGCTTTTATTTTATGCCTGGTTTTAGGTGGAGATGATCGTTTCTCAACGCAATAAGGTCAAGCTCCCCGCTCTTACTTTTTCTTCTCCGTCACATTTATAGCGCAAACGGTAAAGGAAAACACCCGGATTGGCGGGCTTTCCGTTCGAGTTTCCATCCCAGGCGTCAAATGCGTCACTGGCGGCAAACACGCGGCCTCCCCAGCGGTCAAATATCTCAAAGGAGATAAATTCATCGACAGCAAAGGGGTTGCTGATGCCAAAAACGTCATTAAGATTGGGTGTTTCGCCAGGTGTAAATGCATTGGGAATGAATACCTCATTGCAGTCCAGCGTCGCAGGATCAATCACCGTTACATGGACAGTATCCTGAGCGATACAATCGTCATCATACGTAAAGGTGACCTTGTAAGTCGTCGTCTCAGTCGGCGTAATGAGAGGTTCAGCCACAATTGGGTTGTCTACACCGGCCAATGGCGACCAGGTGAATTGGCCTACACAGTATTGAGAAACTGCGGGCTTAAAGGTGTTTCCAAGGTAAACAAGGGTGTCGCGGGTCAGGATTTGGTCCGCTCGTAGGTTGTATTTTTTGAGGGCTTCTTCGTCGAGTGCTTTGGAGTGAAAGCGCAATTCATCAAAAACGCCCTTTAATTCCAGATCAAGCGGACAAACAGGATCGCCGATGACCAACGGGGTGGTATTGGTCAGGTCAATACGTGCGGCGGAGGCTCGCGAATCACGCAAGATGCCATTCACATAGATCGAGAAAACCATGTTGCTGCGCGTAATAGAGATGAATTGCCAGCAAGCATTTGGATCCAACTGTGCGGTTACGGTGGCAAGTAAAGTTTCGTTTTCGCTGATGCCGGCACTGATTCGCCCAAATTTGTCGTTATACCGCACCCAAAAAGCATGGTACAGATTGCAGGAGTCCTGCTTTGCCATCACAAGTTGCGAGGCATTTTGTTGACTGCTTTGTGGGGTAGGACGGAAGTAAAAGCTGACGGTGAAGTCGCTGGTACTGAAGACATCTGCGAATGGCCCCACAATGTTGAGTGCATCATTGTCGTCAACGAAATACATGGCGGAATCCTGGAGGCCGCAGGCACAACCAATACCGCCTTTGAGGGCGCCACTTGAGCCATTACCGCTATCGTCAATGCCTTTGCAGTTGTCAAAAGAAAAATAAGCTTCCAATTTGTCTGATTGAGCAGAAGCAGCGGCAGAAATGAATAATAAAGAAAGGAGAAGAAATCGCATCCGAGAATCGAGTTTTGGCAAGGTAGAGATGTTTGAGGTGCTTAGATCGTTGATGAAAACGCCGTCAAAGTCAGGAAAGTGTAGACTTCGTAATTGAAAATGAGCTAATAGCCAGAAAGAGACGTTTTTACCGTCCAAGCATACCCCCCAAATCACCCATTCCAGGTGGCATCATCCCTTGCAGAAGTTTGTTGGTTTCTATAGCAGCTTTTTTCTTGGCCTCTTCCAGGGCTTCGTTTACGGCCACCAATACCAGATCTTCAACTTGCTCCAAATCATTTATGTCTAATTTGGCAGGGTCGATCTTGATGTTTTCAATGTGAAGATCACAGCCCGCTTTTACGGTTACCGCGCCGTCGCCCGCATCTGCTTCGACAAATGTGTCAGCCAATTTTTGCTGCAATTCTTCTTGTTGCATTTTGAGGTTTCCAAGTAGGTTATCGAACATAATTATGAATTGATAGAGTGATGGAATTATAAAGTGATGGGTGAAAAAGAGATTTGTTGTGAAATGCGACTAGAATTCTCTTCTTGGACTAAAACGATAGAATAATTGAAATATGTGGGTACACATCACTTTATCATTCTATCACTTTATCACTTCAGCATTAGAGCCCGTCCGTAATCGCGTCTTTGTTGATTTTGCGGATCATGCCGCGCAACACAGCACTTGCGCCCACCTCCACAAATTCAGTAATGCCATCAGCGATCATGTTCTCAACGGTTTTTGTCCAGCGTACCGGAGCGGTGAGTTGTGCTATCAGGTTTTTGCGGATTTCCTCGGGGTCGGTCACAGGTTTTGCATGTACGTTTTGATAGACCGGACAGATGGGTTTTGAAAAATCTGCAGCATGGATGGCCTTCTCCAATTCGTCCTGTGCGGGCTTCATCAATGGGGAGTGAAACGCTCCACCCACAGGCAATACCAACACTCGCTTTGCACCTAAGGCCGTCAATTTTTCAACGGCTATTTCAATGCCTTTGCGGGATCCAGAGATGACCAGTTGGCCCGGAGAATTGTAGTTTGCCGCCACAACAACTTCATTTTCAATGCTCTGACAAACTACCTCCACGGCCGCATCTTCCATGCCCAACACGGCAGCCATGGTGCCATCCACCAGTTCACAAGCTTTTTGCATCGCAAAAGCCCGTTTGTCCACGAGCAAAAGCGCTGCTTCAAAAGTTAAGGCGCCCACGGCACAAAGCGCAGTAAATTCTCCCAAAGAATGTCCCGCAACTGCCGCAGGTTGAAACGCCGAGCCCGCCACTTTTGCGCGTATGATGCTTTCCAGAAAAACGGCAGGCTGCGTTACATTGGTCTGGGTCAAATCCTCTTTCGAGCCATTGAACATTATGTCACTGATACGCCAACCGAGAATGGTGTTCGCTTGTTCGTATAATTCGTTCGCCTGGGTGTTGGTTTCGTAAAGTTCTTTGCCCATGCCCTCTGCCTGAGAACCCTGGCCGGGGAAAACGTATGATTTCATGTAGAAATGATTTGCTGTTTTTGCCTGGCGGAAATTGTTTTTAAAGTTTAAGCCACCGATTTTAGGCAGCAAAAGTAGTAAAAGGGCAAAACCTTCACAGTAGAAACCTTTAGACCTCAGCAACCATTGTTACTTTTGCCGACTCTTTTAGGGTGTGATTGTTTCACGCAACGCCCGCATTCATAAGCATAATGGCCCAACACTTCGACTTACAAGCCCTTAACCATCAAATCCATCTGGAAAGCGGATTTGTGGAACTACTCAAAGCCGAGACCTCAAAAGTTATTGTTGGTCAGGAACAAATGCTCGAAAAACTGCTCATTGGCTTGCTGACCAAAGGCCACATCCTGCTGGAGGGTATGCCAGGTCTGGCCAAAACACTGGCGATCAAGACCTTGGCACAAGCGGTTGATGCCCGATTCAGTAGAATTCAGTTTACGCCCGACTTGCTGCCGGCCGATGTGTTGGGTACCATGATCTATAATCCGGCGCGTTCGGAATTTACGGTGCGCAAGGGACCGGTTTTCTCCAATTTTGTGCTCGCCGACGAGATCAACCGTGCTCCGGCCAAGGTGCAAAGTGCGTTACTCGAAGTCATGCAGGAGCGACAGGTGACCATTGGATCCGAGACCTTTCCTTTGGAAGACCCATTTCTCGTACTGGCTACCCAAAATCCTATTGAACAGGAAGGTACCTATCCACTTCCGGAAGCCCAGGCCGACCGCTTTTTGTTAAAGGTGAAAATTGGCTACCCGAACAAAGAAGAAGAGCGCGACATTGTTCGCCGGAACTTATCAGGGGAACAACCTCATGTCCATAAAGTGCTGGATACAAGCACTTTGCTTCGAGCTCGTGAAGTAATGCACGGCATTTATATGGATGAAAAAATAGAGCAGTACATTCTGGATATTGTGTTTGCTACCCGTTATCCCGCTCAATTCGGGTTAAAAAATCTTGCTCCACTCGTCCAGTATGGCGGTTCACCAAGGGCAAGTATCGCGCTGGCGCAGGCTTCCCGGGCTACAGCATTTTTGCGTCGGAGGGGCTATGTGGTGCCGGAGGATGTCCGCTATATCTGTGCCGACGCGCTGCGACACCGTATCGGACTTACCTATGAGGCAGAAGCAGAGGGATTGACTGCGGAAGATATCATAACACGGGTACTTAACGCAGTAGAGGTGCCTTGAGAGGCTTTTTCGGATTTTTTGTTCCAGGCAAAAAAGAACCGTTTTTGGCTTGGTGAGAAAATCGACAACCTGCTCAATTGGAAATTTTCTGCATGGAAAATCCAAGTCTATAAAACTGATGGTACATTTGTCCACTTCAGGACGAAACAAGTGAAGATACTATGTCAGAAATCGCCAATTTCATCGAACAAACCATTCTGAAACCCGACACCAGCATGGCTGAGGTGCTTCGCGTTTGTGAAGAAGCACAAAAGCATAAATTCGCAGGGGTATGTGTGCCACCACTTTTCGTGCGGGATGCCAAACGTTTGATAGACGAACTGCATCCAAAGACACGCGTTGTGACCGTAGTTGGTTTTCCGATGGGCTACTCTGCTATTGCAGCCAAAAGCGAGGAAATCAAACGTGCCACCGAGGATGGCGCCGATGAAATTGATGCCGTGATCAATATTGCAGCCGTCAAAAGCGGTCAATGGAATCATGTAGGCAATGATATTGAAGCCCTGGCGCTTGCCACCAATATGCGCGGGCGCACCCTTAAACTCATTCTCGAATGCGGCTTGCTTACCCCAGAGGAAATGCGTCGAATTTGTGATCTCGCCGCTACTTCCCGGGTAGCATGGCTCAAAACGGGCACCGGCTTTCATGGCCATCCAGCCACCCCGGAGATGGTGCGCTTACTTCGGGAACTCGCTCCCCCGAACATCAAAATAAAAGCTGCCGGGGGTATCCGAACACTGGCGGATGCGCAGGCTTTGATCGATGCTGGCGCTGATCGAATTGGCACCTCAGCAGGCGTGGAAATAGCGCTTGCTTCCAGATAAATCCAACTCAGCGAAAAAAATTTGGGAGCAAAAAAATTCTTACTTACTTTCGTCCACAACTAATCCTTTGTGTGCGATGACTACCAATTCCATGATTAAAAGCGGGCAACTCCTGGTGGCGGAGCCCTTTATGCTCGATCCGTATTTCCGACGTGCTGTAATTCTGCTTTGCGAACACCATGAAGAGGGGAGCGTTGGCTTCATCCTGAATAAGAAAACGGATATGAAGGTGACCGACCTTATAAATACCTTTCCAGCTTTTGATGCAGAGGTGTTTTATGGCGGGCCCGTACAAACCGACACCCTGCACTATGTCCACAATGTGGGAGATTTGTTGGAAGAAAGTATTCAGCTTACCGATGGGGTTTGGTGGGGCGGCGATTTCGATAGCCTCAAGTTCTTGATTTCCAGTGGCTTAATAGAGCCGGACAATATCCGCTTCTTTGTTGGCTATTCAGGCTGGTCCGGCGGGCAGCTCGAGGAGGAAATGGAAATAGGATCCTGGGTGACCGCCCACATGCACGCCAACTATTTATTCAAATCCAAGCCCTCCAACCTCTGGAGTCAGGTGATGTACAATAAAGGCAACCGGTTTGAGATCATTGCAGACATTCCGGAATATGTGAGCTGGAATTGAGCAGCAGTAGCAGTATGCAGTTGGCAGTAGCTTCGAGCTTTGGTGTCCTGCCTACTGCCTACTGCCACTGCCACTGCCACTGCTAACTGCTAACTGCTACTGCTTACTGCTACTGCCCACTGATTTGTCCGCAACCGACCATTTTTCGCAATCAAAAGAAGGAAGGGTTTTCTGCGCAAGCTACCTTTGCCGAATATCCTTCCTTCTTGCATGAAAAGACTTACACTCGCAATTTCCTTTTCCGCCCTGTGTTTTTCGGGCTACGCTCAAAATAATTCCTACATTACGGGAAGCCTTCAGGCCAACGGCAATTTTTTCTTTGCCGCTGATTCGGTGCTGGGTACTGCGGGCATCCCGCAGTATGATTATCAAAAATTTGGTGCAGAAACCTGGCTCTCGCTTAATTATTCGCACAATGGACTTGACGCCGGCTTGCGGTTTGACATGTTCAACAACTCCAATTTGCTGAATCCCAATGATTCCTATTCAGATGTGGGTATTGGTCGCTGGTATATTCACAAGAAGATTGACAGATTTGACATTGCAGGCGGCTATCTCTATGACCAGATCGGCTCGGGGATCATTTATCGTGCCTATGAGGAACGAACCTTGATGATCGATAACGCTTTGTTCGGAGCACAGGTGGGGTACCAGTTCAATGACAATTGGAAAGTACGGGCGTTCACCGGGCGGCAAAAACAACAGTTTAACCGATACGGAACGATCCTTAGGGGCGGTGTTATTGAAGGTTTTATCAAACCGGACTCCACCAAAAACTTCGCCTTCGCACCGGGCGCGGGCATTGTTGGCCGTACCTACACGGATGAAACGATCAACAGTGCAAGGTTTGAAGTAGCGGGCTATTTTAAGGACGAACAGATTGATTTACAATACAATACCTACGCAGCTACCGTTTTCAATACGATGACAGCCGGCGATTTCACCTGGTATTTTGAGGCTGCGGGCAAAACGGAAGATGTGATCAGTGACCTTAATGCTCCCCGTTCTATTTTGAATGGCAATGATATTGATACCACCCTGGGTAAACTTGTAAACCGCAGGGGGTACACCTTTTATTCGAGCCTTGCTTACGCGAAAAAAGGCTTTGGAATTTCGCTTGAAGCCAAGCGTACCAAGGATTTTTCGTTCCGACAGGACCCGAATGCACTGGGCATCCAGGGGGCGATCAATTTTTTACCACCGATGGCGAAACAAAATACTTACCGACTTACCGCACGATTTGCCCCTGCAACCCAGGAATTGGGCGAGCAGGCCTTGCAGTTGGATGTCCGTTACAAATTCAACAAAAAATTATCGGCAAGCATCAACTTTTCAGAGATACAGTTTTTAGATGGAACAGAACTTTACCGGGAGGTCACTCCTGAATTCACCTTCAAACAAAAGCGAAAGTGGCAATTCATCGGAGGCTTGCAGATTTTGAAATACAACATATTGGTCTACCAGTTTAAAGGCAAATATGTGGATGCACTCACACCGTATGCCGAGTTTTTGTATAAATTTACACCGCGAAGATCCATTCGTGCAGAGGCCCAGTATCTCGCTACGGAAGATGAATTTGGTTCCTGGGTCAATGGATCGGTGGAAGTTGGACTCGCTCCGCATTGGATAATTTACGCCTCCGACATGTACAAGTTGAAGCACGGCGAACTGGACGGGAGCCTTACTCCTGAAGAAGTAAAAGCCAAAACCAAGTACGATGGCGCACATTTTCCATCATTGGGTGTTGTGTACTCGAGAAAATCAAACCGGGTATCTTTGGCTTATGTAAAGCAAGTAGAAGGCATCAACTGTGCCGGAGGAATCTGTCGCTTGGAACCCGCATTTCATGGGGTACGACTTACGCTGAATTCTTCGTTTTAAATATCAATTACTGCATGTTTTGAGCGGTATGAATCCGTCACGATTTTGCAGGCAACTAAATTCAATTTTTGCAATGAAAAACGTTTTTCTATTTCTCAGCCCCGCCGTGTTGCTGTTTTTTTCGGCGTGTAAAGAGCAGCCTGTTATCATCCCGGACCCGAGCCTCAATGTAACCGGCCGGACGGTATTGGTGGAAGAAGTGACCGGGGTACGTTGTGCAAATTGCCCGACGGGTACACAAACACTGGTTTCTTTGCAACAACAATATGGTAAAGACAAACTGGTGGTAGTATCCATCCATGCAGCCACGGGCTTTTCTGTACCCTATGCCGGCGGCCAGGATTTTCGCTCGGCAGAGACCTTGGAACTTGTCAATTATATTGGAGCGCCTGAAGGCTTTCCAACAGCAGCCGTAGACCGTCGGCTCTTGCTCAATGAGCAACTCATCTTTCTGACGCCGCACACCCGTTGGGGCGGCGAAGTAGCACAAGACCTGCAGCAGGATCCCAGTCTGGCCATTGCTTTGGAAAACACCTTCGATCCATCCTCGCGTGCGCTGAATATTAATGTGGGCATTTTGCCCGACCAAATGCTCTCCGGGGAACACCGTCTGACTGTCTTAATCACGCAAGACAGCATTGTAGATCCGCAGCTCAACGGTTCAACACTCATCCAAAACTATATCCATCGACATGTGGTGCGTGATGTCGTATCGGCTCCGAGCGGCGATCCTATTGCTGAGCCGCTGGAGGCCGGGGTGTTGGTGAATAAAACGTTCAATATTACCCTTCCCCAGGCATGGGAAGCCAAACATTGCAGTGTAGTGGCTTATGTTCATCGTGCCGGCGCGGACAAGGAGGTAATCCAGGCCGCGGAGCAGCATGTGATCGAATGATAGATTCTGTATATAAAGAGAACCCCGTTGAAAGATTTTCACTTTGACGGGGTTCTTTTTTTTCGCCGTAGTACCTTCGCCGCCGGAAATCAATCCACCCTTTCACCACACGGGAAATGGAAATCTCGGAAGACCGGATAGCCAAGGTCCGTCAACCGTCAACCGTCAACCGTCAACCGTACCTACAATGTTTCACCTGACCGAAGAGCATCTCGCAGTACAACAGGCAGCAAGAGATTTTGCGCAAAACGAATTAAAACCCGGCGTTATCGAGCGCGATAGCAAAGGCGCATACCCCACTGAACAAGTAAAAAAGATGGGCGAACTCGGCTTTCTCGGCATGATGGTGTCGCCAGAATATGGCGGTGGCGGCATGGACTCCCTCGCTTATGTGATTGCCATGGAGGAGATCTCCAAAGTGGATAACTCTTGCTCCGTCATCATGTCGGTAAACAATTCCCTGGTTTGCTGGGGCATTGAAATGTTTGGTACCGAGGAGCAAAAGCGCAAATACCTGCCCAAACTTGTTACAGGCGAATGGATCGGCTCTTTTTGCCTTTCCGAACCGGAAGCAGGCTCTGATGCTACCAGCCAGCGCACTACAGCCGTGGACATGGGCGACCACTACCTGCTGAACGGCACAAAGAACTGGATCACGAATGGCTCGACTTCAAAACTGCACCTCGTGATGGCACAGACCGATGTGCACAAAGCCCATAAGGGAATCAATTGCCTCATTGTGGAGTCCGACTGGCAGGGCGTGGCCATCGGCGCAAAGGAAGACAAACTCGGCATCCGATCTTCAGACACCACTTCCATCATGTATTCTGATGTGAAAGTGCCCAAGGAAAATCGCATTGGTGAAGATGGTTTCGGCTTCAAATTTGCGATGAAAACACTTTCTGGTGGCCGAATTGGCATTGCATCTCAGGCATTGGGGATTGCCGCCGGGGCCTTCGAACTTTCGGTCGCCTACGCGAAAGAGCGCCAGGCTTTCGGAAAACCCATCGCGAACCACCAGGCCATCGCCTTCAAAATAGCCGATATGGCTACAGAAATTGAAGCCGCACGCCTACTTGTTTATCGCGCTGCTACCATGAAAGATCAGCAACTCAATTACGATCAGGCCGCCGCCATGGCCAAACTGTTTGCGTCTGAAGTGGCCATGCGCCACACCGTGGAGGCGGTGCAAATTCACGGTGGCTATGGTTTCGTGAAGGAGTACCACGTGGAACGTCTGATGCGCGACGCAAAAATCACTCAGATCTACGAAGGCACCTCCGAAGTACAGCGCATCGTGGTATCCCGCAATGTGCTCAATGGCGAACTCTATGTACCTATGATTAATGTGGCAAATTAAGTTAATGTGGTCAATGTGTTTAATGTGGTCAATGTGACCAAATACTCACATTGACCACATTGGAAAGTAAAAGGTTTATTCCTTCACTATCTCCGTCCAGCACCTTACGGGCACCCGGCTGAGTGGCGACCATTCGCCAGTTTCCCAATTCAAAGATTCTAAACCATTGACATTCAGTTTGTAATCAAACTGAGAGGGAATATCATGCGCATAACCGTGGTAATAAAAGTCCATGCCCATTTCTTGAGCGAGGAGCAGTTCAAGGAGCATGGTAAGCGTACCCAGGCTGCGGCGGCTCTGGGAGGGATCGAATACACAATAAGTGCCTGAAACAGCCTTCTGACCCAGGTGGAAGAAAGAACAGGCAATGAGTTCCTCCTCCAGGTGTACCGCAAGTTCGCGACCCTCGGTTGGGAATTTATGCGGGAATTCTGAATGAATAAAGGATCCCAGGGTAGTAGACTGTTTTTCGTGAAATCGTTCCCGGTGAAGGTCAAAAAGTCGTTCCCGTTCCGCATCAAATTGTGCAGCGCCGCTCATTACCCGAAGGTCGGCGTTTCGTCGAAGTGTCTGGCGCTGACTTTTTGAGAGTTCAAATTGTGACAACCGAACCCGGAGTGGAATGGTGCGGCAGAGTTTGTGGTGCCAGGTAGAAAAATTGTGGCGTACCAATCTTCGACCCAGCAAGCGCCATCCTTCGGAAAGGATACGATCCAGGACTACAGGGTTCAGTTGAACCATGTCAGCTCGTTCATCGATCACATTTTCTAGGATAGTAGAGGCGCTCATAGTAGCACAAATTTCGGCATTTATCCGCTAATGAGCGCTTTGACGATCCGACAACCGAAATTAATTAAATCAAAAAGTAAAAATTCTTGATTTCTTAAAACAGAATGAAGCAATGTGCGGAATGGTTTGCAACCACAAACATTTCTCCCCATGTGTTGTTTTTAATCGATCATTGGCAATTCTCAATATGTGCCACAATTGGCCGATACAGGCTTGATTTTTGGTCATGTGCTGATAGCGGAGATAACCACAAAAACGGCGTATCGTTGTGCATACGCAAACTCAAATTAAATGCCTGTACTACTTTTTTTTCTCACCCATTGGTTCACTTCCATCTTCTTCCAAACTTTTTTTCACCATCGGTACTCCTCCCATAAAATGTTCTCGATGAACAAGTTTTGGGAGCGTACTTTTCATTTCCTTGCTTACGCTACGCAAGGCTCGTCTTACCTCGTGCCCAAGGCATACGCCATAATGCACCGTATGCACCATGCCTTTTCAGACACAGAAAAAGACCCGCATTCGCCTCATTTTTTCAAGGATGTTTTTGGTATGATGACCCACACCGCCAAAATTTTTAGCGGATTGGTAAACAACACCCTACAAGTTGCGCCTAATTTTTTAGGCAATTACCCGACCTGGAACTGGCTCGATAAATTCGGCAGTTCCTGGACCTCGCGCCTGCTCTGGGGCGCCGGGTATATTGTTTTTTATGTGTTTTTTGCCACTTCCTGGTGGATGTTTCTGCTTTTACCGATACACTTTCTAATGGGGCCGATTCACGGTGCGGCAGTCAATTGGTGTGGCCACAAATACGGGTACCAGAATTTCAAAAACGGGGATCACTCGCGCAATACGCTACCTTTTGATCTGCTGCTGATGGGTGAGTTGTTTCAAAACAACCACCACAAACATCCAAATAGCCCCAATTTTGCATCAAGATCCTGGGAGTTTGATCCTATGTATCCGGTGCTTCGGGTACTCCACCACACGAGGATTATCCAGTTGCGGCGGGCATAAAAAATTCGGGAAGACAAACCGGTTTTTAAACCAGTACTTCTGGCACAAAGTGCTTGTAAATACCGGACTGCATTTTTTCGCGTACAGCGGAGAAAGCATCGAGGGTGATTTGAATATCCTCTTCAGTATGCTCAGCAGTAGGGATAAGGCGCAGGATAAGCATTCCTTTCGGGATAACCGGGTAACCCACCATAGAACAGAACACGCCATAGTTTTCACGCAGATCCTTCACCAAAGCCATTGCCTCTTCCACTTCGCCGTGCATGTATACAGGTGTTACGCAAGTATTGGTGTCGCCGATGTCGAAGCCTCGCTCCTTAAGTCCGCCTTGCAGCAGGCTCACATTGTGCCAAAGTTTCTCGCGGAGTTCAGGATGGTCCCGAAGCAGTTCAAATCGCTTCAACAGTCCTTCCACCAGGGGCATGGGCAATGATTTAGCGAAAATCTGGCTGCGCATATTGTACTTCAAAAACTGGATGATCTCCGGTTGTGCAGCGATAAAGCCCCCAATAAGGGCCATGCTTTTGGCAAAAGTGCTGAAATAGATGTCTACATCCTCCGTCACATTTTGTTCTTCAGCAGCGCCGGCACCTGTTTTTCCAAGCATTCCGAAACCGTGCGCGTCGTCGATGAAAAGACGGAAGCCATACTTTTCTTTCAGGGTACAGATTTCACGGAGTTTGCCCTGGTCGCCACGCATCCCGAACACGCCTTCTGTGATTACGAGAATACCTCCACCGCTTTCTTCGGTGAGGCGTTTGGCGCGTACCAGACACTTTTCGAGGCTTGCCACATCGTTGTGTGTGAAGGCAAAGCGTTTGCCCATGTGCATTCGCATGGCATCCACGATACAGGCGTGGCTTTCGGCGTCGTACACGACTACATCGTGCCGGGTAAGGAGCGAATCAATGGCCGACATTACCCCTTGATAGCCGTAGTTCACCAGCAGTCCGGCAGGTTTACCGACGAAGTTGGCAAGTTGGGTTTCGAGTTTATGGTGGAGTTGCGTGTCGCCGCTCATCATACGTGCACCCATCGGATAGGCCAGACCCCATCGGGCGGCGGCTTCTGCGTCAGTCTTGCGCACTTCCGGGTGATTGGCGAGGCCGAGATAGTTGTTGATGCTCCAACAGATCACCTCTTTGCCCTGGAATGTCATGCGGTTGCCTAATTCGCCCTCCAATTGGGGGAACATGTAATAGCCCTCTGCCACATCGGCGTATTTGCCCAGTGGGCCTGCTTGATTGTAAATGCGGTCAAATAAATCCACAAGTGTGTAGTTAAAAGATTAATGAATGAAAAAAGGATGGATCAAAGAGGTTCTGGTAGCGTAGCGTTAGAAATTCTTTCTCGTTTTAATCCTCATGCTGATAAATGTAAAGACCGTCAGCCTCGGTCTCTTGTGCACCGACCAAACGGATCCAATCCGGATGCTTTTTATGAAGCGGCAAAACTTCAGCCACCATCAATGCAGCGAATGATTTAAAGTTTTGAGCCATGATCGTTCATGGTTTATAGTTCATCGTTCATCGTTTATAGCTCAAGCCTCCACTTCCTCTTCTTCCAAAAATCCTTGCTCAATCATCCATTTGTCACTGAAAAACTTAGTGACATACTTGGAGCCATGGTCGGAGAAGAGGAGCACCACCACGTCGTCCTCAGTTAGTTCATCCTGAATTTGTTCGAGGGCCTGGAGTGCGGCGCCGCTGGAGTACCCGACCATCATGCCCTCCATACGGGCGAGTTCGCGGGCGCGGAGTGCGCTGTCTTTGTCGGTTACCTTTACAAAACGATCAATAAGGTCAAAGTCCATATTGGCCGGGATGATATTTTTGCCCGTACCTTCAATGCGGTACGGGTAGATCTCTTTTTCGTCATAGACACCCGTTTCGTGGTATTTCTGGAGTACCGATCCATAAGCATCCACGCCAATGATCTTGAGGTCCGGGTTTTGTTCGCGGAGGTAGCGGCCTGAGCCACAAACAGTGCCGCCTGTGCTGGCGCTGCCAATGAGGTAAGTGATGCGCCCGGCTGTTTGTTCCCAAATCTCAGGACCAGTGCTAAGATAGTGCGCCTCACCGTTTTCTGGGTTGTAGTTCTGGTTGATATAGTAAGCGCCCGGGATTTCTTTGGCCAGCTGTTCGGCGCGGCGGTAATAAGATTCCAGGTCGTTGGGCTTGGCCTCCTGCGGACAGAGATGCACTTCGGCGCCCATGGCCTTCAGGTTGTTCATTTTGTCTTCACTGATCTTGCTCGTTACGGTAAGCACGCATTTGTAACCTTTGATCGCGGCGACCATTGCGAGACTGAATCCGGTATTGCCGCTTGTGGCATCTACCACGGTTCCGCCGGGTTTTAGTTTGCCGAGGCGTTCAGCCCGCTCTATCATGTGCAGGGCGATACGATCTTTCGCGCTCAGGCCGGGATTAAAAGCTTCTACTTTGGCATACACCGTTGCAGGGATGTGCATCACGATGTTATTCAGACGAATAAGAGGGGTCTTACCAATTGTCTCAAGGATGTTGTTAAAAACCATGCGCCAAAGACTTGTTTAAAGGATGAAAAACGGTTAAATGAACTGCAAAAGTAGGTAGAAAACCCGGATGAGAGACAGCTCTTTTTCCCAATGTAAAATTAACAAAAAAAATCCTGGTAAATTTTTGGTACTGCGCAACACATATTTACCTTCGTGCGCCTTTGCAGAACAATCGTTTGAATTTGTAGAGGATGACTAAATCGTTTCACTTTAATCTTCACACACTATGCTTGTTTTATTTACTGCCGTAGCTACCATTACATTCGTACGTTTTCTCCCGCAAGTGGTTGGTTACTTTTCTGCCATTGCTGCCCGTCGTTGACTGAGCAGCAAGTTTTTAATCCAGTACCGATTGGAATCTTCAAAAAATTAGAGAGGCTGACCACTCCCCGGTCAGCCTTTTTTATTTGATAATTTTTTTTTTTACACAAAGCCAATATTGCTACCTTAGTTTGCGCCAAATTCAACCGACACATCCATGCGCGAACTTCCGCAATTACTCGATTTGATCACTTCTTTTTCTAGGGAGAATCCTTTTCCGGCTTCGCCACAGGAACTTTATGAGCCCTGCAATTACATTTTGACGCTTGGGGGAAAGCGAATACGCCCTGCTTTAGTGCTCATGGGGCATGAACTTTATCGTGATAACGTAGAATCTGCGCTTCCAGCTGCATGGGCAGTCGAACTTTTCCACAATTTTTCGTTGATGCACGACGACATTATGGATGCCGCGCCCCTGCGTCGCGGCAAGCCAACCGTACATCACAAATGGGACACGACTACGGCCATCCTCAGTGGCGATGTGATGTTGATCTTTGCTTACCGGTTTCTGGCACGTTGCGGCGACTCGGACACCGTACTGCAATTGATCCATATTTTCAACCGCGTGGCCACAGCGGTATGTGAAGGGCAGCAAATGGACGTGAATTTCGAAACCCGCCCTGAAGTGAGCATTCCTGAATACCTAAAAATGATCGAGCTGAAAACGGCTGTTTTGCTGGGTGCTGCGTTGGAAATGGGCGCAGTCAGTGCAAATGCACCTGCTGCCGATGCAAAACATCTATATGAATTTGGGCGACTGGCGGGTATTGCCTTCCAAATCCAGGATGATCTGCTGGATACCTACGGTGACCCTGCCAAATTTGGCAAGCAGGTGGGCGGTGATATTTTGCAAAACAAAAAGACTTTGCTCGTGCTGAAGACATTGGAGAATGCGTCCGAATCAGACTGTCGTGAACTGCGCAAATGGATGGAAACCAGCGCGGAAAACGCAGTAGAAAAGGTGGCTGCCGTGCGGGCTATCTTCGACCGGAATGCCATCCCGGAGATGGTGTCCAAGGAAAAGCAGCGGATCCAGCAAAAGGCTTTCCAGCATTTGGAGGCCGTACAATTGCCAGAAGTCCGAAAAGTGATTTTGAGAAAAACGGTGGCAGATCTGTTGGAGCGGGATAGTTGAAAATGGAACAGAAAATAAACCGCAAAACAGGAGAACCGGAAAATATAAAACCGCAAAATCAAGAAGCGCCAGAGGACACTATCTTGCCCAATTCACAACCAAAATGTACAATTTTATATTTTCCGGTTCTCCTGTTTTGCGGTTTATTTTCTGTTTTAATAAAATTCGGATGACTCATGTTTAGGCCGGGCTCCTTTACTCCTGGTCGTCCTTAAAGTTGAAATTATAATTCCAGTCGTCACCTTCCAATTTTAGGCCCATTGTGTTTTTGATGAGTTCCTCATACTTCCTGCGCAGCTCCTCTGATTGCTTTTCCTTGTTGATCTTCAACGATTTAGCGTTGATTTTCAACGAAAAATTATATGGATCTGAAATGAGACCATCGCGGAGGAGTTCCCTTTTCAAATGTTCCTGAGCTGCCTTGTTCTTTGCTTCCCAGGCACGGTGCTCATCTTGCCACACCTTTTGTTCCTGCTCCCATTTCAGCTGCTCTTTTTGCCATTTTTTTTGCTCTTTTTGCCATACTTTCTGGCTTTCCTTCCATTCTTTTTGGGCATTCTTCATTTCACGGTCAAGGTCACGTTTGTGATCGTTCATCGTCCTTTCGTGTTCCGCTTTTGCCCGTTTTATTTCTGCTTTGATTTTTTCCCGCTCTTGTGGAGAAATCCTGCTGTCTGAAGAAAAATCACCTTCTCCAAAGTTAAAACCTGAGATGGTGTTTCCTTCGCCGTCTTTGTCTGTCACAATGCTTATGCCGCTACCCATCGGAGGCATGGGCGGCATGGGTGGGAATGGCGCTATAGACGCTGATCCGGGAGCGTGAAACCAAAACATACCGGGCGCCGCTGGAGCTTCAGGTGCTCCGGGAGGAGCTGGTGCAGGCCAACTGTGTCCTTCCGGACCGCCCCAAAATACGGGTGGTGCAGGAGGAGGAGGAACGTCTTCTTCCAGGTTCTCAATCAGTGCTTCATGCTGTGCAAATTCTGATTCCGGGATCTCTTTTCCGTCAATGTTCAGACGCTGGAGTTTCCCGTTTTTGTACTCGGCTTCAATACGCCCGTTGTCGTCTTCACGGGTGATCTTACGGGTATTTTTGGGCTTGGGGAGACTGTCGCCAACCATTTGATCTTCAGCGTTTTCATCAGCGAAAACACTGGCAGGGAAGTCTGCGATTTGGGCAAAGGCCGCCTCAATGGACGGAACGGAATTTGCCCGCAGCCCCACAAGGGCCAGAAGCGCGAGCAGAATGACGGTTGCTGTGATTTTTTCCATAACTTGATGTTGTTGTTGTGGTGCTTGGTTTAAGATTCGCCGTACCCGATCTAAAAGTGGTCGGCGTCGTTTGCCGCTCAGCGCGAGCGCAAGGGCGGGTAAAGGAGTGGCCATTTCCTGAACCTGCACGAGTGCGCGGGCAAATGCGAGCGGATTGCCGGTGGCGGCCAGCGCAGCATCGTCGCAGGCGTTTTCACGCTCGCGGCGAATTACCTGCGATACCCACCACACGGTCGGGTGGTAGTAAAAAAGGCTTTCTACAAATGCTTGCAGAAGATTAAAAACCCAGTCGCGCCGTGCGATATGCGCCAGCTCATGCGCCAGTACAGCCTCCACCTCGGCGGTCGGGAGTTGGTTTACAAAACCAATAGGCAACAGAATAGCGGGTTTTAGCCAACCAATCGTGAGCGGCGCGTGTACCCACGCCGATTCAAAAAGCTGGACTGCTTTAGACACCCCGATGCGTCCGCTAAGCGCAAGGATGCGCTCTTGCCAATGGGCTTCCAGCGCAATTAAGCCGCGTGTCCGAAGGCGATGCACTTGCCACAGACCGCCGCCCAATCGCAACAGAAAGAACACAAAACCGATAAGCCAAGCCGCAACGATCAACACGTGGTTTGCTTCCAGCCATTGAGAAAAAGACTCGCTCAGGGTGGTTTCAAACAATTGATTTCCAGTAATATACGAGGTTGCGCCGGGTGTTTCTGCTGAAAATGCCGCTGCTGGGAACCCATTCACCCCTGGCTCGAATTTCCAAACGAAGGTGACGATAGCAGCGGCAAACACGGCGATCAGGGTTCCGTAGGCTGCCCAATATCGTTGCCGTGCCGTTTGCAACCGGGGCAATAAAATCAGGAGCGCGAGCGCAGCCAGAGCGCCCTGCCAAAGCGAGTGCGCGAGCGCCCAGCCTAGAGCGCGAAGGAGTGAGTCGGGCATTGTGATCATAGCTTAATTCTTGCGGTTAGGCGTTGTGGAGGATGGACGTTGGACTTTAGATACCGCTCGTCCAGAGTCCAGTAGTCCAGCGTCCTATTTCCCCTGTTCAATTTTAGCGATAAGCCCTTTGATCTCATCCAGTTCTTCGGTGCTGGCCCCCTGATTACCAAGCGCCTGCATCACAAGTTGGGCGGTGCTGCCCCGAAAGGCATTGTCCACAAACTGTTGAAGCAGCAGGCCTTTGGTGTCGCTTTCCTGTACGGAAGCGGTATAGGCATGGGTTCGTCCTTCTTCAACACGGGTTACCAGGCCTTTTTCAAACATGATCTGCATCAGTTTCAGGGTCGTGGTATAGCCGGCTGATTCTTTGGCGGAATGGTTGCTTCGGCGCTGCTCATTGAGCAGGTCATTGACGGTGCGCACAGTACTGGGGCCCTGCTCCCAGAGGATGTGCAGGATCTCGAGTTCAGAATCGGTAGGTTTGGACAAGGACATAAGTGATTTGTGGATACGGTGATTTGAGTATCTGGTGATTTGAACGCAAAGATTCTACGAACTATTTCGTAGTTGCAAATTTTTATACGAATTTATTCGTAGACATGATGAAAAAATCGCTTAAAAAATAAAATTAGGCACCTAATTTATTGATATAGAGTCATTTAAATTTTTTTTGAAAAAAAATAAAAAATCGTGGCAGCGCCTGAATAATCCCGCACGTTATCAAATTGTCTTTAGCCGCACTGGAATAGTGTCGTCTTTTTAATCACTAAACCGACATAACTTAGCCATGACAGCCACTTTCACTTACACCCTCGTGCTTGCCGCGATTTACGCTGGCCGAAAAATTTATGCACTGAGAACCCCAACGACCGCCTAACCAGATTCTTCACCACAATTATTGACAATGCCCCGCCGAGCCAAGCTCGACGGGGCATTGTTGTGTAGGCGAAAAGGCTCAACGTTAATAAATACGCAAAATTTATTTTGTTTTCGCCATTGTAGACCTTCCAGGTTTTTAAAACCTTAGGTATATACTCATTTATCGAGTTCCTTGACATGCTACGATCTTAGAGAGGCCCCTTCGAGGATATTGTAAAATCGGACAAGACCATTTAACATAGTTATCGGGCCTGGTGGTCGCTGGTTAGAATACCCCGACCAGCCCCCCAATCTTGCAATAACCCAGGCAGCAAATGCTAAAGAATTTAGGGGGTGTGGATTTTTTTGTTTTTCAGTTTGACCTTCTAAATTGGCATTCAGCTGTTTTAAACAAGATATTTCCATTGGCAGGAAAACATCTTCAATAGCTTGGCAGGTTTGGCCGTTACGAGCATTAACCAGTTGCATGATTTGGGTTGCTGCTTGTAATGCCATAGTTGCGAGGTTTGCGAGCGATTCGAAGGTTTCTACCTCAGAATTTTCAATGTCCAAGCCTTCAGATTTAAGGGTTCTAAAGGTTTGCTCAATAACCCAGCGTTCCCTGTACCACCGGAGGATTTGTTTGGCTTGCTCAATACTTTGGACAGGGTGAGAAGTGAGTATAACCCAATGTACAGGATCTTCGTTGCCCACTGTTGTGGCAGGCTGTTCCTTCGCTTCGACAGCGTAGAGTGGCAACTTGTCTGGCAGGTTTTTATCAGGGTGCGATTTGGGTCTTTTGAGCGTAACAGGACCAAATTTGAGTTCCAAAGTTGCTTCATGAGCGCTTCGTTTGGGCGTTGAGGGAAGCTTTACCGAATAGGTATGTTGAACGGGCCACTCTTCAATAGTGGGGTACAAAGCATTCGGGTCAGGCTCAAGCCGTCTGTTTGAAGCAGAACGTATGACAAAGTCCCATTTTTTGTCTGTGAAACGTGCCATAACATCATAAATGTCTGACTCTCTGTCCCCTACAATGGTGTACCGCAATGCTCCGCAGCAGTTTTCAATTGCTTCGTCGGCAACACTGTACCATTTGTACCGCTCTTTCTCCTCAATAGGTGTTTTCCACCTGTCCTTTCGGCGAAGGGACCTTGCCAGCGCATCTTGCGGTTCTGTTATGAAGGCTTTTACTGCACCCAAACCATAACAGGACAAGTTCTCTGCATCCAAAGCCAATGCAGCGTGCAAGTGAAACCCGCTTTTGGTCGACTCTTTCCCTACAAATCCCAAACTACTCCGATTTCGAAAAAGACCAAAAGAGGCTGTAGTAGTATCCTCTACTATCAACAAATGCTTTTGCTCCCAATCAACAGTGCGATTTGACCAAAATTGTTTTACTAAATTAGAGGGGTTAATCTTTGGATTGCTTAAAAAGCGGCCAAAGACTACTTCCTCGGTACGATTATTACCAAGTGCCCTTAAAACAATGCATTGCTTTTGAATCATAGCATCCACTAATTTGCCATGTGGACGCTCAAGGCGAGTGTCGCCTAAGATACTTTTTGATTTTGCCATGAGGCAAAGATCGTAGCATGTCAAGGAACTTCACGAAATGAGTATATACCTAAGGTTTTTAAAACCTGGAAGGTCTG
>JAUSMG010000407.1 GCA_030645295.1 Saprospiraceae bacterium
GCTGTGCCAACCAGGCAGGTGAGGACAATCGCAATGTGGCGCGAATGGCACTCTTGTTAGCAGGCTTGCCGATCACCGTGCCCGGAGAAACGGTCAACCGGCTGTGCGCCAGTGGAATGTCGGCAGTCATTCACGCGCATCGTGCCATTGCCGCTGGAGATGGCGATATTTTCATCGCTGGTGGAGTGGAAGGTATGACCCGGGCGCCCTGGGTTATCGGCAAGACCAGCAAACCCTTTGGTACGGATGCGCAAATGTTTGATTCGAGTTTTGGCTGGCGATTTATCAACCCCAAAACGCAAACCCTGTACGGCACAGATGCAATGGGCATGACGGCTGAAAACCTGGTGGAGCAACACGGGATCAGCCGCGAAGACCAGGATCAATTTGCGCTCTGGAGCCAACGAAAAGCCACGCACGCACGGTCAGAAGGCCGCCTGGCGGAAGAAATTACGCCCGTACCCGTGCCAAAAGGAAAGGGCGAAACGACTTTTGTGGAACATGATGAATTCATCAAACCTGATACGTCACTGGAGGTGTTGGCTAAACTCAGAGCGGCCTTCAAAAAGGACGGTTCTGTAACTGCCGGCAATGCCTCAGGCTTAAATGATGGTGCAGCTGCATTGCTGATCGCGTCCGATAAGGGATTGAAAACCAATAATTTGAAGCCAATCGCCAGGATCGTCAGTTCTGCTGTAGTGGGGGTAGAACCACGCATCATGGGCATTGGTCCTGTAACCGCATCGCGCAAGGCCCTGGTAAAAGCAGGGCTTTCGTTGGATCAAATGGACGTACTTGAACTCAATGAAGCCTTTGCCGCTCAGGTGCTCGCCTGTACCCGTTCCCTGGGCATAGCGGACAATGATCCGCGACTCAATCCAAACGGTGGCGCCATTGCGCTTGGTCATCCGCTGGGCATGAGCGGTGCGCGGATAATTCTGGCTGCTGCACGTGAATTGCAGCGAAATGGAGGACGGTATGCGCTCTGTACAATGTGTATTGGGGTAGGGCAGGGTTATGCGGTGATTTTAGAGCGGGTTTGATTGCGAATCGATCCTGAACGCAATGGTTTTAACGCGTTTGGTGCGCGTGCCATCCGCCATTTTTTCTTCCAATACCATGTCCTGCGCTGCAGGCAATTCAAATACTGATTTCATGTCACGAATGCGGGCAGCTGGGACTCTTGAAGCATGTAATTGCGTCATTAAATCATTTAGGGTCATGGTAGAAATTCGTGCTTGAAGCAGGCGAATTAATTGCTCCCGGTTTTTTACCCGGGCCGTATTGGTTTGAAAATCAGGGTTTTGTAGCAAATTTTCCAAATCTAAAACCTGGCAAAGTTGGGTGAATTGCCGCTCTGTGCCGACCGCAAGCAGCAGTATTTGTCCGTCAGCACAAAGGAAGGTATCGCCGTACGGCGCGATGTTCGGGTGTCTCGTGCCCATGCGCTGCGGGATATGTCCGTTCATCAAATAATTGCTGGCCTGGTTGGCGAGGGAGGCAAGCGCGGATTCCAGCAGTGATGTCGTTACATAACTGCCTTCCCCCGTGCGTTCACGGTGGATCAAGGCCAAAAGGATGGCTTCTTTGAGTTGGTGTGCTGCCAGGATATCGATGAGCGCAACGGGCATTTTTACGGGTGGGCGCTCTGCTTCTCCGTTCATGAAAAGGAATCCAGCCTCCGCCTGGAGTACGGCGTCAAAGGCCGGACTTTCGTCTTCCGGGTCGGCATAAGCATTGAGTTGGGCGTAAATAAGTCTTTGATTCTCAAGGCGCAGGGTCATTGCATCAATGCCCAATCGACGGGCAGAAGAAGGTTTGAAATTGGAAATAATGACGTCTGCATTCAGGGCGATCTTAATGGCTTCCGCCCGGTCTGAGGGATCATTCAGGTCAAGCATTAAATGCTTTTTGCCCCAATTCACGCTACACCAATAGGCTGAAATGGGCGAATCGGGATCCTCATCGGGTTGTTTCCAGCCGCGGGTCACATCGCCGCCAGTGGTTTTGTTTTCAATTTTAATGACTTCCGCGCCGAGTTCGGCGAAAAACATTCCTACGGCTGGTCCTGCCAAAACACTGGCAAATTCGACTACTTTTAGGCCCTTGAAAAATTGATTTTGCATATTGTAACCCGGAACGCTGTTCCGGTAGTTTTTTTTGAGTACACCGGAACTCCGTTCCGGTAATTTTTCCCCGGAACGGAGTTCCGGGTTACATACCATGAAAATACTTTCTGCCAAACAAACCCGCGCCTGGGACACCTACACCATCACAAACGAGCCGATCACTTCGGTGGATCTGATGAACCGTGCAGCACAGGTCTTCACGGATTGGCTGGTACAAACTTACCCGGACAACACCCAACCCATCGTTGTTTTTTGTGGAACAGGCAACAACGGTGGGGATGGTGTGGCCGTTGCGCGACTTTTGCATTGGCTCGGTTTCGAGGCGAAGGTACTGGTGTGTGATTTCGCGGAGAAGCGAAGTGCAGATTTTGAGGCACAAATCGCCGCCTTGCCCAAACACGGCAACATCAGCGTTGAATGGTTCAATATGGCCAAAGATCTGCCAGAAATAATGCCCAATGCGTTGGTTATTGATGCGCTATTTGGATCGGGCTTAAACCGTCCGCTGGAAGGGGAGTGGGCGCAAGTGGTGGGTCATTTGAATCAATTGCCCAACGAAGTGGTGTCGATCGATTTGCCGAGCGGACTGATTTCCGATGAACATACTGCCGGAGAAAGCGTCGTGCATGCGGATCGGACTTTCAGTTTTGAACGTCCAAAACTCGCTTTCTTCTTCCCTGAAAATGCGGAAAGGGTGGGGGAGTGGGTATTTGAAAGTATTAGACTTCATCCTGATTTTGAGCGCAAAACGGACTCAATATTCCATTTATTGACTAAAAACGAAGCGTCTGCGCTTTTTCGTCCGCGCCCGAAATTCTCGCACAAAGGCAGGTTCGGTCATGCACTGCTGGTGGCCGGGAGTTTTGGAAAAATGGGCGCTGCTGTGTTGGCCGCAAAATCCTGTCTTCGATCAGGTGTAGGTTTGTTGACGGTCCATGCGCCGCGTTCCGGCAACATTATCTTGCAAGGCGCTGTGCCTGAGGCGATGGTCAGTGCGGATCATCGAGCTAAATATTGGGCAGAAGTACCTGATTTACAGGCATATTCGAGCATCGGGGTTGGTCCCGGAATTGGCAAAGAACCCGAAACGGCAGTGGCTTTGCAAGGACTCTTACAAGGGTATGACCGGCCCATGGTATTGGATGCGGATGCTTTGAATTTGCTGGCTGAAAATCCTGCATGGTGGAAATTCATTCCTCAAAATTCCATACTAACCCCACATCCTAAAGAGTTTGAACGGCTCTTTGGAAAAACCAAAAATGACTTCCAACGCAATGATTTACAGCGATACAAGGCGCACAAACACGGTGTTTTCATCGTTTTGAAAGGCGCGCATACGGCCATCGCCTGTCCGGATGGAGAATGTTGGTTCAATTCAACCGGGAATCCGGGCATGGCTACCGGCGGAACCGGCGACGTGCTCAGCGGTCTGCTCACTGGTTTGCTGGCACAAGGGTATCCGCCTAAATCGGCGGCATTGTTGGGCGTTTACCTGCATGGTCTGGCAGGAGATCTGGCGGCTGCAGCAGGGAGCCAGGAAGCGTTGACTGCCGGAGATTTGGTGGATTATTTGGGGAGGGCGTGGTTAGGAATAGGTTGCTTATAAGTCTGTGTTTGCGGCCAACCGTCATTTTGGCAGTGGGTGCGCAGATGGTATTAGTCCTTAGAAATCCTTTGGTTTGGAGAAAAAAGATTTTCTTTGTGTTGAAATTTATCTCAAAATGGTCTCACTCGAATATTATCAAGATGCCGTCGAACTCATGGCTACGGGCCCTAGACCGGAGCAAATAGTCTCTTTCAAACCTTCTGAGAAATTGCAGGAGCGTGCGAGAGAACTGGTTGATAAAGAAAAAGAAGGGAATATCTCCGCCGAAGAAAAAATCGAGCTTGACCAAATCCTTTTTTTTGACCATATTATGCGGCTTATCAAGGCCCGCGCCCGGCACTACCTCTCCCCTCAATGAGGTCTAATATTTCAGCATCCATTCGTCGCGAAGTAATTGCCCGTGCCAAGTTTCGGTGCGAATATTGTCTTGTTCATGAAGATGACTTTTATCTGTCCGGCGAGGTGGATCATATACGCGCCATCAAACATGGCGGTGAGAATTTAATTGGCAACCTGGCCTATTCTTGTATTCACTGTAATCGGAGCAAAGGCTATGACGAGGCAATCGTTTATAATGGCAAGCCAGTAAGACTTTTCAATCCTCGAATTGATTTTTGGACAGACCATTTTGTACTCTCCGAGGTTACCATTTTGCCCAAAACCGAGATTGGTGAAGTTACCATTTTAGTTTTGAAAATGAACGCAGAGGAACGAGTTAGAGAGCGCCAAGTTTTTAAAGTAGAAGGAACATATCCGACAAATTTTGATGCTGCTAGTGCAGAGTAAGTGTCATTCTATTTAGTATGTCAAAAATTTCATCACATCCACCCCATCCGGGTAGTCGTTCAAGGTCGGTTTCTGACTCTCCCCGAAAGGCAAAACGGTGAATCCGTTGACCTTGATTTTTCCCACAACACATTGAATTTCATCCCGCTTCTCCGCGAGTAGCGCATCCAGATCCTGCAATTCGTCATAGTATTCATAATGGACGGAAGCGATGCGGGCTTGCAGGGAGGTATCTTCTTTCAGGAGCAGGCAACCGTTGTTTTTATGCGGTATTCCGTTCATGATATAAAGCGTGAAATTGTAGTCGAAGTTGTTCTTGTACTTGTCGTGGTTAATCATCTCGCGGTACTCGTGCAAGGCTTCCAGCAGGGTGTCGAAATGATAACCGTGGGGGACATAAATTTTGCTCACGTTCCGACAACCCAGTCCGAAGTAGGAGAAAATATCCTGCCCGAGTGCCTGGAGTTCTTCAGGCGTTTCCATACCGCTGAGCACGGCCACTGCATTGCGGTTGCGGCGGATGATGTGCGGGTATTTGCCAAAATATTGCTCAAAATAACGGGCGGTGTTGTTGCTCCCGGTCGCGATGACCATATCAAAGCCTGTGAGTCGTTCGCCTTCACCCAAAAACTCAGTGTAAGCCCAGGATTCGTGTGACCATTCACCCATTTTTTTTATGAGCAGGGGCAGCAATCGTTTGTCCTTGTCGCTGAGTTTGACCTTTGCCCGATGTCCGGCCACAAACACACAAAGCCAATCGTGAAAGCCTACCAGCGGGATGTTGCCCGCCATGATGAGGGCGACGGTTTTTTCCGGAAAATCAGAGGTTGAGATCGGATATTGTGACGCCCAAGCCTCGAGTTTTTCCTTGTCCAAAAACTCATTGGCTATGGCAGTCAATGCTTTACGCGTATTTTCTTCGGTGAACCACTTGTTCTCCAGATAGGATTGTTCAATGGCCTGGTCAAGTTCTTCGTCGCCGCCGGAGCGGAGGAAGTGGCCGAGTTCGGCGAGGAGGTCAATGCGTTGTTGGAGCGTCACGGGTGGTGGATTTGAGGGGTAAAGGTAGGGAAACGGAAACGCGGATTACGCGGATGGGGCGGATTTACGCGGATAGGGAAACGGAAACGCGGATTACGCCGAGGGGGCTGATTTCAATCCTAGCCAATTAGAAGGACTTATGTTAAAAGCGATTGCATTGTGCGCAATAACTTGCCTCCCAAAATTTAATTTGAGATGCCACGGCTACATAGCACCATTAGATTGATGACCAAACGGCAGATTGGGTAGCGTTTGCCAGGCATTGGTTAATGGAGAAATGATTTAAGTCGCAAAACGCGCCGGAAACTGGATTCGTGTAAATATCTGGTTGGCAAATAAAGATCGTCCTAAACAAAGCTACCCAACCTGCGTTTTTGAGCAAGAAACGCACTAAAGATTCATGCCCGAATCCACTACAATAACCCTAACGCCACAACGGCGGCTGCTTCGCCTGCTCGGCCAATACCGCCGGGAAATCCGCTACATCTTGCTGTACGCTGTGGTGGCGGGCGCCATCAATCTTTCCTTACCGCTTGGCATTCAAGCAATTATCGGCCAAATAGCCGGGGGGGGCATCAATGCCTCCTGGGGTGTACTGGTACTTTTTGTGCTGGTAGGCGCTGCCCTAACAGGCCTCTTGCGCATCATGCAACTTTCGGTGATGGAATACATGCAGCGCCGCATTTTTTCAGAATCTGCGGTGGAGTTTGCCCTGCGCATCCCTCGCCTGAACCTGGATAGCCTGCGCAAAGAACACCTTCCGGAACTGGTCAACCGTTTTTTTGACACCATTACGCTTCAAAAAGGGCTGCCCAAAATCCTGATCGATGGCAGTACCGCCGTGCTGCAAATTATCTTTAGCCTGTTGCTGCTGTCCTTTTACCATGCCAGTTTTCTGACTTTTTCCCTGATCTTGCTGGGCATTTTGCTTGCCTTGTTCTCCTGGATGGCCCCCCGGGGCATTCAATCGAGCCTGCAGGAATCCAAATATAAATACAAACTGGTGTTTTGGCTGGAGGAATTGGGAAGGGTTGCGGCGACCTTCAAGTTGTCCGGGGAAAATGATTTCCCGCTGCGCCGCACTGACGAAATTACCAATGCTTATCTCGATGCCCGGGCTAAACACTGGCGCGTATTGATGGTAAAATTCATCAGCAGTGCAGCATTCAGGGTCTTGACGCTGGGCAGTTTTTTGATCCTGGGCAGTCTGTTGGTGATGCAAAACGAGTTGAACATTGGACAGTTTGTTGCCGCCGAGATCCTCATTTTTTTCGTCATAGAATCGGTTGAGAAGTTGGTCACGCTGCATGAAACCGGCTACGATGTACTCACGGCAACCGAAAAACTGGGCCAGGTAGCGGACCTCCCCCTGGAGCGCGAAGGGGGCGTGCGCGTAGAAGAATTCTGTTCCAATGCACAGCCCTTATCCCTTGAGATGCGCAACCTGAGTTATCGGTTTCAGGATGCCGAGGTACCGGTTTTAAAAAATATCTCCTTGAAAATCAACGCAGGAGAACGGGTGGCGGTGGCCGGATACAACGCATCCGGCAAAAGCACCCTGATGCAGATCCTGTCCGTGGTGCGGCGTGATTTTACCGGCTCCTTGTTGTTCAATGGCCTGCCCAAGCAAAATCTTGACCTGCGCAGCCTTCGCGAACATATTGGAGACCTTTCCTCCCAGGAGGATATTTTCAAAGGCTCTATTTTGGAAAACATCACACTCGGAAATCCGCATATATCCCTTCGTCATGTGCTGGATGTTGTAGAAAAAGTGGGACTGAATACATTTGTCCGCGAGCGTCCTCAAGGTTTGGACACCGAGCTGATGTCTGGTGGTAAAAACTCTCCACGAAGCATCATCACGAAGATCCTAGTGGCGCGTTCGGTGGCAGCGCAGCCGAATTTGCTGGTTATGGAGGAACCTCTGGCAGGACTTAATTTACGGGATAGATTGGGCATTGCGCAGTTTTTGGCCGACCGGAACCAGCCCTGGACGCTCGTTTGTGTCACGGAAGACCCGGTTTTGGCGGCGCTTTGTGACCGGGTATTGATTTTGAAAGATGGTGAAATTGACTTCGATGGTACCTTTGAAGCTGCACAAAAGACCAAGGATTTTGAACGGGTATTCCGCTCCAATCTGGTCTAGGAATAAGCGCTGCGAGGAAAATAAACCGCCGCGGTTGGATAAAAACAATTTTCATGCTCAACATATCAGACAACAAGCTTCCCGGTTCGGCCTATCCGCAAACCATGGCTGCATTAGGCAATAACAAGCTGCCAGCCTGGCATTGGTCGTTTCGGCGGCTTTTGGCTGTGCTATTCGGGTTGTTTCTGCTTTTTATGTTCCTTCCCTGGACGCAAAATGTACGCGCCGATGGCCGGGTGACCACTTTGCGCCCCGAACAACGCCCACAAACCGTCCACGCCACCATTTCCGGTCGCATCGAACGCTGGTATGTAGCGGAAGGCCAGGCCATCAAACGAGGGGATACGCTCGTGTTCCTTTCCGAGGTGAAATCGGATTATTTCGATCCCGAACTCGTGGCGCGGGTGGGCGATCAGGTTTCTGCCAAGAAAGGATCTATCAATGCTTATGGCCAAAAAGCGGATGCATTGGAAGATCAAATCGAAGCCATGCGTCGTGAACTCGAAAGTAAAATCAATCAGACCCGCAATAAGATCGAGCAGGCGCGCTTAAAAATTCAAAGCGATACGCTAAAGGTTGTGCAGGCCCGGATTGACCTGCAAGTGGCTCAACGTCAATTGAATGGGGCGAAAAATTTGTACGACAAAGGACTGGAGCCGCTCACCAAAATGGAGGAACGCCGCCTGAAACTTCAGGATGCTGAAACCAAACTTGTCTCCTCTGAAAATCAACTTGTGAGCAGTCGTAACGATCTTGCCATATACACGACGGAACTGCGGCTCATCCAGAACGAGACCGCCAATAAAGTAGCCAAAGTCCAAAGCGACCGTTTCAGCACGCTCAGCGACCAATTTGACGCTCAGGCAAACGTGAGCAAGCTTCAAATTGAACGCGAGAATTATGTCCGACGCCAGTCATTCTACTACATTCTTGCCCCCCAGGACGGATTTGTGGTGCAAGCCATCAGACCGGGTATTGGCGAAATTATCAAAGAAGGCGAACCATTACTGAGTATCCAACCCGCTGCTTATCAATTGGCTGTAGAGATGTTTGTGAAGCCACTCGATTTGCCCTTGTTGTCTGTGGGGAGTCCCGTGCGCTTCATATTTGATGGTTGGCCAGCATTCTTTTTCAGTGGTTGGCCGGGCGTTTCTTTGGGCACTTTTGGTGGACATATTGTTGCTATTGACCGCAATATCAGCGGAAACGGAAAGTTCCGGGTACTGGTCGCCCCGGATGCTGCTGATCATCCATGGCCTACGGCAATTTTGCCCGGCGGTGGCGCCAAAGGCATCGCGCTCCTCAACGATGTATCGGTCTGGTACGAACTCTGGCGTGTGCTCAATGGCTTTCCGCCAGATTTGTATGAAAACATGCCGGGTGCAGGCAGCAAGGAAAAGGAGGAAAAGAAATGAAAAAAGCCTTTTGCTCGCTTGAGCGTTGCTTTATTGTCCTTTGTTTTTTCCCCATTTTGGCTGCTGCTCAAACACTGGATTACCCAACATTTCGCCAGCAAGTCCTTGAAAATCATCCGCTTGCACGGCACGCAGACTTGTATCGTGATCTGGCCAGTGCGCAGTTGCTTCGGGCAAAAGGCGGCTTTGATCCAAAGGCCTATGCCGAACATTTCGGTAAAAACTTCAATGGGAAAACGTATTTCCAATACACGGAGGCGGGGCTTAAAATTCCTACCTGGGCAGGTTTGGAATTCAAGGGCGCGTACAATCTAGCTTCGGGTAATTATTTGAACAGCGAGAACCAGTTGCCAGAAAACGGACAGGCCAGTTTTGGCTTTGTTTGGACCATCGGTCAGGGGCTCTTGTTTGATGAACGTCGTGCGGGACTTCAATTTGCCAGAGCAGGCCTCGAAATGGGCGATGCTGAACGTCTGGCTGCCCGCAATGACCTGATGTTGGACGCTGCCAAAGCGTACTGGAGCTGGAATTTTACCGACAATGCGGTGGGCATCATAGCAGACGCGCTGCGACAGGCTGAAATCCGTCACGAAGGGCTCCGGCAAAGTTTCCAGCAAGGCGAACGCTCGGCTTTCGATACGCTGGAAACCTTCATTCAGGTACAGAACCGACAGGTGGAATTTCAGTTTGCCCGGGTGGAACTTCAAAATGCTGCCTTGACGCTTACCGGGTTTTTGTGGAATGCTGAAAATCGAGTGTTTGCAGCTGAAAACCTGCCTCCAGCACCAGCGCTTTTGACGGCAGAAATTGGGACAGGAGCGTCTTCTGATGCAGAAAACTTTCGACAAACAGCACTTGCCCGTCATCCGGAATTGCGCTTGTATCAGGTCAAACTCCGCCAGCTCGAAACCGAACGCCGCCTCAAAAACGAAAAGCGGAAACCGATACTTGACCTGAGTTATAACCTCCTGGGCAATAACTGGCAGTTTTTTCCCACGGCATCGGTTGATGGTCCTGCTATGTTGGCCAATGATGTGAAATGGGGCTTGGATTTCAGTTACCCGCTGCTGAACCGCAAGGCAAGGGGCGATTGGCAACTGACGCAACTCAAAATCGTTCAAACGGAACTCGAATTGCAGCAAAAACGTCAGATCGTGGAAATCAAAGTCCGGCAGTATGCCAATGATCTTGCAAATCTTCGGGCCCAGGCCATTCTTTTTCGCGACATGACGGCCAATTACCGCCGACTGCTGGACGGGGAAAATGAAAAATTCTCCATAGGAGAGAGTTCCATTTTTTTGGTGAATACACGGGAGCAGCGCTGGCTGGATGCGCAGTTGAAATACCTGAAATTGCTCAGCGAACTGCGCAAATCAGAGGCTGGCTTGCAGTGGTCGGCGGGTTTATTGGGTGAATAAATTATGTTTCCCAAAAAACCGGTGTATTTTGCCATCAAGGCCGCAGGCCGACATTTCCCGAATTGTGGCAATGATTTTGCTGCATGGAAGAAAACTATTCTCATTTCTCGATTTTTTATGAAACAACTTTTCCTGACCGCCTTCGCGAGTCTCTTCTTTCTTGTTGGTAATCAAGCCCAAAATTATCAGGACACCACTTTTACGGATCCGGTTTTCATCACCTTTGCGAACGATTTTGTGACTTTCGAAAACTGTCGATTTATCGGCATTGAGGGGGTAGCGCTTTGGATAGAAGGATCGGCTGCGCTCATTTCCAATTGTACGTTTGAAGATATTAATGGCACAGCCGTTTTTGCCTACGGAAGCGAAGTTTATTTGGTGGATGATACGATACGGAATGCAGTCATAGGAATTCAAGGCGAATTTGGCGCTGTTATTATTTTGGGATGTCAAATTTCACAAATTACAACCTGGGCTATAAAATTTTCTTCCATCGATGTAGCAGAAATAAACGAATGTAATATTCACGATGTAGGGTTTGGGATTGATTGCGAAGGGTTGTTAGGTTCCTCTGAATTATTGGTTGTTAAAAATGAAATGCGCAGGGTTCAGGGCTCCGCGCTGACTGCAGAAAGGTTTTTATCAGTAAAAGTGACGGATTGTAAAATTGACAGTTGTGTAGGTTCAGGGATCAATTTAAGTGCAAGCGGAGCTTCATATTCTATTGAAACAGCAGAATTGCAGAATAATGTTATCAGTCGCACTAACCTTGATGGAATCATTGGACGAGCGTATGTGCAGCATGCAATCATCCAGAACAACGAGGTTAGTTATGCAGGTTTTCTCGGTGGAGAGCCTTTGAATGGAACGCACTTGATCAATTGGCAAGGCCCTGATGCCCGGATTGATGGGAATCATCTACACCATACCTTGGATACCGCTTGTGTACTACCGTATTGTGGATCTGGCATTTACATTCAATCTTCGGCTACGATTACGCGCAACCGCATCCATGATTGCAATGGAAATGGAATTAGATATGCGAGTAATTTTGAACCAGGCAACGAACCGCTTTCTATTTTTAACAACATCATTTACGATGTTGCAGGGAATCCAGTGCGTTATAGTGGCTCCGGAAATTTTCCGCCATTAAACGAACCAATATCAACCCTTATCCGAAACAATACACTACATTCTACCCGTAGCGCTCCACTGGATATTTCTGTTACTCTATCCTTCTCCATCTCAGCAGAAGGAAACATACTTCTCTTTGAGGGTGAAGCAGATACAAGCAAATACATCCAGATCTCTGGCGGAGGTGTCCTCCTCGAGAATCTCAATCTAAAAGCCTCCGGCGACCTTGATTTTGTAGATTTTGCAGGCAGGGATTTCCACCTGGCCTCTGAGAACTCTCCCGCACACAATTTTCTCCCGTTAAATTTCGGATTGCCCAATGATGACTTCGACGGCGATTTGCGGCTTGGTCTGCGCGATGCAGGCGCTGATGAGATCGCTTCGGACGTGGTAATCTGCGGTTGCAACAATTGCCCCAATGAGATTCCGGATCTCTTTTTTGCAGATTTCACTTTTGCCGTGGTTTCCGCGGACAAAAATGATTTATCGGGTTCCGAACAAGGGGTTTGTGGCGTTCGGGTTGAATTTGAACATGACTATATCGGCGATGTTCGGATGGACCTCATTTCACCTTCTGGCCAATCGGTACATTTGGTTGGGCCCAATGGTTTTTGGGGGGCAAGCGATCTTACCACCTGGAACGTGGGGTTTGTCCGCTGTGATAATCCGGCAAGTCCCGATCCCGGATTTTCTGCCGTTTGGAACAGCAACCAAACCTGGGGGGAAGGCGCCTCGTACTCCGGAGTGTATTACCCGGCCACAGGTTGTCTGGAAGATTTTAACCTGGGACCCATTACGGGTGACTGGACGCTGCGGGTGTCTGACAATCAAGTCAACGATATGGGGACTGTGAAAGGTTTTGAGGTCATGTTTTGCGATATGTCCGGGGTGTCCTGTTTTGTGTGCAGCGAACCACCAACCGCACAAGTTACTGCAACGCCCGTGGGGGCATGGGCATTTTCTTTTTCAAATCTGAGTACGAGTGGCCTGACGGATCTTACCCTTGACTTTGGCGATGGACAGTCCCAAAATGGTGCGTTTTTTCAGGCCTTTCACGAATATGAAAATGCAGGTTCCTATCTGGTCCGACTGATCGCTACCAACGAATGTGGTGTGGATACGTTTTCGCAAATCGTTCAAGTTGCCGGCACGCTGCCTGTTGCGTTTGCCTTTGCAGAACCTATTGTGGGTTGTAGTCCACTTGAGGTGCAAACCGTTGTAATCAGTGCAGATCACGTGGATACCTGGCATTGGCTTTTCCCGGGTGGAATGCCTTCAGAGTCCTTTGAAATGGAACCAGCGGTCACCTATACTGCGCAGGGAGCCCATTTTGCCACTTTGATCCTTGAAAATGAAGTAGGAAGCGTTACGATCGATACCATTTTTACTGTTTTTGTACAACCAGCCTTGATCAACCCTTCGTTTGACGTACAGGTTCTTGGCGACAGCATCGTTTGTACCAATACCACGCAGAACGTTCTCTTCTACCAGTGGACCCTGAATGGCGGCTCGCCGGTAGGAATCAATGCCAGTCCGTTTGTTTTTGAAGTGGACGCATCGGGTACTTATACCGTGGGACTTTCATTATCAGGGGTTTGTGACTCGATTTTCCTGACCGAGGAGGTGCCTGTAATTATTGTTTCCAATAAAAATTTAGCCGACGAGGATTGGCGTTTCTCCATTTCGCCCAATCCGAATGATGGGCAATTCCGTCTGGGCATTGATGCAGCTGAAAATTTGCCAGCAGACTTAACTGTACTAAACGCCCTTGGCGTAGTAGTGTCTACCCGGAAAATTGCCCTGGCAAAAGGTACAAATCAGTTTGATTTTGATCTCAGCACCATGCCAGCAGGCGTTTATTACCTTCAAATTCAAACGGCCAAAGGGCGCGCGAATATTAAACTGGTAATTGGGGAGTAGTTATTTGGTTATTTGGGGATTTGGTTATTTGAGTGACCAGGCTTGAGTACTCGAATAACCAAATCCCCAAATAACCAAATCCCCAAATAACCAACTATTCCGCCCCTGGCATCGCCGGCAACACAGGCCTCAACACCACCACTGTCCGACGGTTTTTTTGCCGGCCTTCGGATGTTTCATTGGAGGTGATCGGGTAAAACTCCCCTTTCCCAATGGGTGTGATCTGATTGGCATTCACGTTGAAATCACGGATCAGAACACGAACAACATTGGTTGCACGCACCAGACTCCAATCCCAGGTATCTTTCAAAGATTTTTCTTTTGGAGGAAGGATGTTGTCGGTGTAGGCGACTACTTCGATCGAAAGCGCTGGACGCGCGGCCAGAAATTCAGCGAGCGGTTGAAGCAGATCTTTGCCTTTTGCGCTGATATTGACTCCAGAAGGTTCAAATAAGGACACATCGGGTAGGCTGAGCATAATGGATTCACCCTCAGAGAGTACCGTGACGCCTGCAATGCTATGGGCAAAGTAAATTTTAATCAGTTCTGCCTCCAGTTCGGAAAGAATACTCTTGCGTTTATCCTGAACAGATTTCAATTTTTTGATCAATGCATTGCGCAATTCGAGCGTGGCATTGGTGGTGGCAAGATTCTTTTCAAGGGCAGATTTTTCCCCGGCGAGCTTACTGGCCGACTCGCCCATTGAGCGGGAAGTAACGGCGAGTTGTTCTTTTAAATCCGCGATCTGCGTATCCTGCTTGCCGAGATCGCGGGCCAGATTTTCGGTTGTTTTGGTCAGTTGGGCAGTTTCTTTTCTTCGCTCCAAAAGTTCCTGTAATAGTACTTTTTCACGCCCTTCTGCAGCAGCACGGGCGGCGATTTCTGCACGATAGATGCGTGGTTTTACACAAGAAAAAAGGGATACAATTGCCAGCCCAAGGAGCATGGCGTGGGTTGTTCTCTGCATGGTTAATTTTAATTGTTGAGATTGTTGTGGGGTTTATCGCACCAAGGTCGCAAAACCTTTGTATTCATTGACCTCTCCTCGAGGCCCTGTAAAGGTGACTACATAAACGTACACACCTTCGGGGGACATACCAGCAGAATTCCGCTTTTCTCCATTCCATTTGTCGTTCGGGTTGGTGGTTTCAAATACCAGTTCTCCCCAGCGATTCCATATTGCCATTTTGAAATTGCTCGCGCCTTCCAGAAAGCCTTTTCCGAAAAAGTCGTCGTTGGTGCCATCGCCGTTGGGCGTGAAGGCATTAGGCATATACCAGGTGACGATCGGGCGGAAGTCCAGTTCTTTTGTCATGGAATCTTTGCATCCCGCCGCGTGGGTCACGATCAGCCGAACGGTAACCCGACCCGTATCCAGAAAGGTGTGTGTTGGGCTTTGCTCTACCGTAGTAAAGTTGGGACCCAGTTGCCAGTTCCAATGTGCCGCACCAATGGATTGATCGATGAAATGAATGGTGTTGTTGAAATTGGAAAGCGCAGAATCCGGATCGCAGGTAAAGTTGGCGGTCGGAGAGGGTTCCACCCGGATGAGATTCGGAAAGTCTGCATCCACATAACATCCAATGGGCGAAGTGATCTCCACCCGCACGTCGTAGATACCTTCTTCGTCATACAAATGATTGGGACTGATCACGTTGTGGGAAGAATCACCATCCCCAAAATACCATACGATGTTGTAACTATCGTCAATGGGCGTGGAAAGGTTGTCGAAGAAAATATCTGCCGGAACGCAGCCCAAATAGCTGCTGGGCTGTATAATGATGACTGGAGGGACCGGGAACCATTGAATGACCACGGTGGTATCGTCCGAGCATTGGTTCATGTCGACCACCTTGAGTTTAACGGGGTGGTTTCCGGGAGTAAGGTATTGGTACGTCGGATTTTGTTCGATGGAAGAGGAACCCGGGATGCCAAAATTCCATTTCCACTGGTTCACGCCGCCTTCACCGCTGGATTGGTCGGTAAAGATCACCGGACCAGCCACGCAGGTGTCGTAATCATAAGTAAAACTTGCATTTACCTCCGGGTAAATCCGAACATGAATGAATGCGGTGTCGCTGCAACCGCCGCTGTTTTGGTTGATTAAAAGCATGCCGTGGTACAGGCCAGTATCCGGGAAAGTGAAAGCCGTAAACCACTTGTTCACGTTGTCCGTCACCGTGGTGCCATTGATGTCAAATCGCCACTCCACATCCTCCACGTTGCTGGCTTCAGTGGTTTTATTTTCAAAGAAAATGGTTTTTTCGCCACAAGATTTAATTGTATATTCTTCAATATCAATGGTCAATGAATCGGCACTTAGTTTGGCGTCGATGTCAGGGGTACAATCGGCTACATTGAACTGAAACTCGCGCTGTACAGTGGAAAGCAGCTGGCCGTTGCGGTATTCCTGAACACATACTGCTACTACAAATTGTCCAACGATCTCAGGTGTACCGGTTATTACGCCAGAAACGGGGTTGATCGTAACCTTGGGATCGCCTCCAACCGGATTTTGAGCAGTATAATTTGGAACCGCATACGGTACATTATCAAAGGGCGGCGGACAGGGTGGGGTCGGTTTTGCACCAATACAGGAGTACAATTCAGGGGTGAACGTAATATTGCCGCCCCCTGCCAGAGCCTGGCAAAAACTATATACCAAAATATCTCCATCGGCATCCGTCGCGGAGTGGTTAAAAACAAGGGGCAGATTATTGCATATTATGATGGGCGGGAAATTCGTGAACGTCGGACTATTGTTGCAAGCGGCCATGGCGGCAGGGTTCAATTCAATAAAATAGGTTGCGCCCACATCCCCCGGATTCATAATGTTCGTAATGGTATTGTTTCTACAACAGCGTTGATATTCAACAAAATAACTCTCATTGGTCAACACCGGGAGGGTTGCTTCAAAAGAATAAACGGCCTCCTCCACACACACGAGCGGAATGTTCGTCACGCACTGTGGCGTGTCAGGGATCAATTTGGTGTAGTCATAATTGGTTATGCTAAAAGTAGAATAAAGGGAGTTGTTCATCACTGATCCCTTATAAATCGCGAACTCAGCGGGCACGTCAAAATCTGCTCCATTGCCATAACAATCACGATAAATGTGCATCGTGAACCGCCAGCGCTTCATCCCGGGACTGGTTTCACCCAGGCAGATGTAGGTGATGTCGCCACCAATAATATGGCGCGCCTCGACCAACGATGGGAAAAGGACTAGCGCAAATAGCGCGCAGCGTAAAAAGATATTGGTTCGGTTCATGTTTAAATATTCAGGTTGTAACATATTAATGGTCATCGCACCACAGTGGCAAATCCTTTGAACTCCCTGCCCTCGCCCCTCGGCCCGGTGAAGGTAACGGTATAAATGTACACGCCTTCGGGCGACATACCCCCGGAGTTTCGTTTTTCTCCATTCCAGCGGTCATTTGGGTTGCTGGTTTCAAACACCATTTCGCCCCAACGGTTCCAGATGCACATCTTAAAATTGGTGACCCCGTTGAGAAAACCTTTCCCAAAGAAATCGTCATTTATGCCATCGCCGTTGGGGGTGAACGCATTGGGCATAAACCAGGTTATTTCCGGTCGAATGTCCAGTTCCTTGGTCATGGAATCTATACAACCCAGAGGGTGCGTCACCAGAAGCCGGATTGTTACCTGACCGGTATCTTGAAACGTGTGTTCTGGGTTTTGTTCAGTGCTTGTAAAATTTGGGCCAATCTGCCAGTTCCAGCGCGCTGCTCCGGAAGATTTGTCTATGAAACGGACCATATTGTTGAAATTGCTCAGGGCTGAATCGGGATCGCACTCAAAATTGGCCACAGGGGCCGGTTCAACTCCGATAAGGTGAAAAAAGTCCTTTTCAGTGTAGCACCCAATGGGCGATGTGATCTCTACCCGAACGTCATAAACGCCAGCTTCGTTGTACACATGCGTTGGGCTAATGACATTTTGCGTCGAATCTCCATCCCCAAAATACCATACGATATTGTAACTATCGTCAATAGGCGTGGATAGATTGCCAAAATAGATGCTTGCCGGTACGCATCCTAGATAACTGTTGGGCTGTATAATGATAACAGGCGGCACCGGAAACCATTGTATGACGGCAGTGGTATCGTCTGTACACTGATTCTTATCCACCACTTTAAGATTCACGGAGTGGCTGCCAGGGATTGGATATTTAAAAGTAGGATTTTGAAGGTTGGAAGCCGAACCAGGTATTCCAAAAGTCCAATTCCATTGATTCACCCCGCCTTCTCCCCTTGAATGATCCTCAAAAATAACCGGGCCGGCAACACAGGTGTCATAATCGTACGCAAAACCTGCGTGTACCTCCGGGTAAATTTGCACGTGAATGAATGCTGTATCGCTGCAACCGCCACTGTTTTGGTTGATCAACAACATTCCATGGTACAATCCTGTGTCGGGAAATGTGAAAGCGGTGAACCACTTATTTACATTGTCGCTTACGGTAGTGCCGTTGATGTCGAAACGCCATTCCACATCCTTTACGTTGGCTGCAATGGTGGTTTTATTTTGAAAAAATATGGTCCTTTCCCCGCAGGATTTGATGGTATAATCCTCCACATTGATGGTCAGGGAGTCTGCACTGAGTTTTGCATCGATGTCGGGGGTACAATCCGCCACGTTGAACTGGAACTCGCGTCGTACGGTGGAAAGTAGTTGCCCATTGCGATATTCCTGCACACAAATGGCCACGACATATTGTCCGATGAGATCCGGCGTTCCTGTAATTTCTCCAGAAACTGGATTGATGTTGATTTGTGGGTCACCACCCATCGGGTTGTTAAAATTATAGTCGGGGACAGTGTAGGGTACGGCATTAAAGGGCGGAGGACAAGGTGGGGTAGGGATCACTCCATCACAACCGAATGGATCCGTGGAAGTGATCGGATTGCCCCCACCAGCCAATGCCGGGCAAAAACTGTAGACCAAAATATCCCCTTCCGCATCAGTGCCCGAGTGATTGAAAATAAAGGGCAGGTTGTTACAAATGATAATGGGCGGGAAATTGGTATATACAGGACTATTGTTATTGACAGCCATTGCCGCAGGCGTCAATTCGATGGTATAGGTCGCCCCTACATCGCCGGGGCCAATAATATTGGTAATGGTTTCGTTCCGGCAACAACGCTGATAGACGATAAAATAACTTTCGTTGGTCAGAACGGGGAGGTCTTCTTCAAAGGTATAAATGGCCTCTTCAACACAGACCAATGGAATTTGGGTTACACATTGTGGCGTATCTGGAACAATGAGGGCCTTGTAGTTATAAAAAACATCCTTCGTTAGATACAACACGTTGTTGGTTTCCGAGCCCTGATGAATGGCAAATTGAATGGGTTGATCAAAGGTCGGACCACCGCCAATACAATCGCGGTAAACGTGTATGGTAAACCGCCAACGTTTGATCCCAGGACTGACTTCGCCCAGGCAAACGTAAGTCACATCCCCCCCAATGATGTGTTTGGCTTCAGACAGCGCAGGAAAAAGAAATACCGTGAAAAACGTGAGGGTTGCGAAGATTCCGTTTCGTTTCATGTATATTGTTTAATAGAAGCAAGTTTTAGGCTTCGGGACTATACGTTGCGGCCATCAGCCTGCTACCTTTGCCACCGCCAAATGTACAGCCTACATTCATTTCAAAATCAATTTGTATCCTATGTTCCTGCTACGCGACGACATTTCTGAAATTGCTTCACTGCTCCAAAAAGGCAACATCATTTGTTACCCTACTGATACGGTTTGGGGCATCGGTTGCGACGCGTTGCACGAGGCTGCCGTGGATCGCATCAGTAGCCTTAAAGGTCGCAAACCGGATAAAGGCTATGTTTTGCTGGTGTCCAGTATAGAGATGCTCAAACGCTTTGTGCCCAAGATGCCGCCACGTTTAGAAACGCTGCTGTCGCACCATCAACGGCCGCTTACCATGATATACTCGGACATCGTTGGGTTGCCTCATTGGGTAAAAGCCCCGGACGGTTCGGCAGCCATCCGGGTGGCTACAGACGAGTTTTGCCGCGAATTGATCGAGACTTTCGGAAATCCCATCATTAGTACCTCCGCCAATAAATCTGGAGAACCCTATCCGCCCACTTTTGGAGGCATCAGCAGCGAAATCCTTGCAGGAGTAGATTATGTGGTAAAATACCGGCAGGACGATAAAGAGCCGGCTGAACCATCCTCTATTGCACGACTCGACCGGTATCTGGAGCTGGAATTTATTAGGGACTAAAGTTCAGCCAAAAATCCCCTCAATGGCTTGGTTAATTTATTGATTCTCAAATGTTTCTGGTCAACCTAAGTGGCCGGTAGCGCTATGCGATACCGAAGGTTTGCAAGGTTAAGCAGCAGCGTAAAATTTTCAAGCTGGGTATTGAACAGCGCAATCTGGGCAAAATCAGTTCCCAATTGTGGTGTTAAAAAATGGAGGGTATCTTTCAATCCCTCAATACTTTGGGCAATAGACAGCATCTTTTCCGCTAAATGTTCTCCTGGCCGCTCAGTGAATCGAGGGTATCCAGGCGTAGATAGCACGAGCCTTGTGGGCATCGTCTGGCTGTGCTGCGCAGAGGTATTCAGCAAGTATTTTGGTGGAGATGGTTTTGCCGGGTGGGGTATTCAGCGCCAGTTTGTCGACGGCAAAGAAGTTTTGGGCGGGAAGCCTTAGCGGAAGGAGACTTCCCAGGACTATGACAAGGGCGGTTAAAAGACCCGCCTTCGCCTCAATCAGTGAAGTGCAACGACCCGCCTTCGCTAAAGCTACGGCGGGTAAAAAAACAAGAAAAACCGGTTCAAGTGAATCATACCCTCAAATGTATAGGCAAATTTGCGAATTTGTACACCCAAATTCGCCATACTTTTTGGGATATCGATGGTAGTCTGCTACTTCAAACTGCTGCCAACTACTGTTACCTTCCGCACCTCAATTTCTTTCAAGATACGGTGGGCTAGTTTTAATGCCTCAAACCCGTCACGGAGGGTGACAACCGGTTCGGTATTCGCAACAATGGCCTCGTGAAACTTCTCTAATTCACGTTGAATGGCGTTTACAGGCGCAGCCTCGGGCATGGAAAGTTGCAGCCACTTTTTACCCAAAGGCGTATCAAATTCCATGAGTTGGTCCGTAGGAGGAAGGTTCTCGGCGTCTTGCGCGAAAAGCCGTACGATCTGGGCGTTTTTCTCCAAAAAATCGAGGCTCAAATAATGGTCAGGCTGGAAAAGCCGCATTTTCCGCATTTGCTTCATGGAGATCCTGCTGGCCGTCAGATTGGCGACACAGCCATTGGCGAATTCAATGCGCGCATTGGCAATGTCTGGAGTATTGCTTAGCACTTCCACACCGCTCGCACTCACTTTGGTCACCGGCGATTTGACTAAATGCAATACCAGATCCAGATCATGGATCATCAGGTCCAGAATGACCGAAACTTCGGTCCCTCTTGGTTGAAAAACCGCCAACCTATGCCCTTCGATGAACATTGGATTCAACGCCATTCCTCTCAGGGCAGTAAAAGCTGGATTGAAGCGTTCAACATGTCCAACCTGTACCTTAACGCAATGTTTTTCAGCAAGTTGCAGGAGTTTTCTACCTTCCGGAATGGTCTGGGTGACGGGTTTCTCAATAAAAGTGTGTTTGCCTGCACGTATAGACTTTGCTGCCAATTCGTAGTGTGAGGGGGTAG
>JAUSMG010000411.1 GCA_030645295.1 Saprospiraceae bacterium
GATGGCAAAAAAGGTAAGGATCAGGTACAACACGCTGTGTACTGGATTCTTGGAAAGAACCATAGACAGCGCGGTCAGAATTGAAATGGCTGCGAGGGTTAGGAATATGTAGTGGGCCATTTGTTTAGTTATGAATTATGAGTTATAAGTTATGAGAAGAAATGAGTGCGGAAATCACTCATAACTCCTAACTCATAACTTTTTCAGTCAGGTGCTTTTGTCGGACGGTAACGTCAATGCGTTTATCTGGGGTGATCCCTTCTACGAGCATGTCTTTTCCAAAAATAAAGTTCTGGCGCACATAATCGCTGGGGACCAGACGGTCCGTCAGGAAAATGGCCTCTTTCGGACAAGCCTCTTCACAAAGTCCGCAGAAAATGCAGCGTAGCATGTTGATCTCGTACACTGCTGCGTATTTCTCTTCACGGTAGAGGTGTTCTTCGCCTTTTTGACGCTCTTCGGCGACCATTGTGATCGCCTCGGCAGGACATGCCACAGCACAAAGTCCGCATGCTGTGCAGTTTTCCCGGCCTTGTTCGTCGCGCTTCAACACGTGCCAACCTCGATAGACTGGTGCAAATTCGCGCTGTTCCTGCGGATAGGACACCGTGTTTGATTTCCTAAAAAAGTGCTTGAGCGTCGTCCACATTCCCTTCGCAATGGCGGGCAAATAAATGCGCTCCATGAAGGTCATTTTTTTGTTGACGACGTTTTTCGAGCGGTTGGTAAGTGATTGCATATCGTTCGCAAGTCTTTGGCTGTTAGCCTTAATCTGATTTTTCAATTCATTTTATTAAAACCTCATTTCCCCAACCACAAAATCCCTGCACCCGTCAGCATCATATTCACAATTGCCAATGGAATGAGCGATTTCCAACCCAGATGCATCAGTTGGTCATAACGGAAACGCGGAAGTGTCCAGCGGATCCACATGAAAACAAAGATGAAAAAGAATGCTTTCGCCAGCAAAACAATGGGCCCCATGAGTCCCCCCAGCCAACCCGGGTCGACTCCGGGAAAGTGGTAGCCCCCGAAATAAAGGCATGAAATGATAGTGCAGGAAATGAACATATTGATGTATTCGGCGAAAAGAAACATTCCCAGTTTCATGGCACTGTACTCCGTGTGGTAGCCGCCGATCAATTCCGTTTCACATTCGGCCATATCGAAAGGCGCACGGTTACATTCAGCAAGGGCGCAGGTGAGGAACAGGATAAATCCGAGGGGTTGGTACACCACGTTCCACATCCCAGCTTGTTGATCCACAATGGTTTTGAGGCTCAATGAACCACTCAACATAACGATTGCAATGAGCGAAAGTCCCATCGCCAATTCGTAAGAGATCATTTGTGAGCTGGCACGAATGGCCCCATAAAGGGAGAATTTGTTGTTGGACGCCCAGCCACCGAGCATGATCCCATAAACACTAAGGGATGCCAATCCTATCACGTAAAGAATGCCAATATTCAAGTCCGCTACCTGAAGGTCCCAATTGAGGCCCCCAAGTGTAAGGGTGGTACCCCAGGGAATGACTGCGGATGCCATCAAGGCAACAAAGATGAATGCCCCAGGTGCGAGGATATAAATCCACCGCTCGGATTGGTTGGGAACAAAATCCTCTTTAGTAAACATTTTGACCCCGTCGGCCAAAGGCTGGAGGAGACCCCAGGGGCCTGCATTGCTGGGACCGAGGCGATCCTGAAAGAAGGCCGCGATTTTGCGCTCACCATAAGTGGAATAGGCCGCCACTCCCAGTGTGACGACAAACAACACGATAATAAGGACGGCTTTTTCGATGATAAGGCCCAGACTGAAAAGTAAGAGTGCGGTCATGTTTGCAACGCGGATTACGCGGATTTGCGCTGGTAAACGCGGATTTTTATAATTTCAATAGAATTTTCTATCGAACAGTTAATTCGCCGTGTTCATAGTGATTTTGTGAAATTACGGAATGCCGATCCAGGTCCCTTGGGCCCTCAATTGTCCAGTCCGATTTATCTTTTTTCTCGAAACGGCAGGTATTGCAAATGAAATCATGCACCTCGCCATACATGTCTTTTCGGCCTGTGATGCGATAAATTTCGCCGCCATACATCCAGGCGACCACTTTGCCGGAACATTTGTCGCAATCGCGGTGTGCATCCATCGGATTGAGGAACCACACACGGCTTTTGAAACGGAACGTCCGATCAGTGAGCGCACCCACGGGGCAAACATCGATCACATTTCCACTGAAATCGTTGTCAATCGCTTTCTCAATATAAGTGCTGATCTCTGCATGATCGCCGCGGTTGATGATGCCGTGTACGCGCTGCTCCGTAAGTTGATTGGCGACGAACACACAACGGAAGCACATAATGCAGCGCGTCATGTGCAGCTTGATGTACGGACCGATGTCGATTTTCTCGAAGGTGCGGCGCTCAAATTCATAACGTGTGCCAGCTTTACCGTGCTCGAATGCAAGGTCCTGCAAGTGACATTCCCCAGCCTGATCGCAAATGGGGCAATCGAGTGGGTGGTTGATGAGCAGGAATTCCGTCACCGCCGCGCGGGCTTCTACCACCGTGGCATCGCTTTTGCTGGCCACTTCCATGCCGTCCATAACGGGTGTCTGGCAGGAGGCCACGAGTTTGGGCATGGGGCGCGGATCTTTCTCCGAGCCTTTGGTGACGCGTACGAGGCAGGTACGGCATTTGCCGCCCGAGCCTTGCAGTGTGGAATAGTAGCACATGGCGGGCGGCACGAGCTCGCCGCCAATCAGGCGTGCCGCGTTCAGGATGGTAGTGCCGTCGGCCACTTCTATGGTTTGTCCGTCTATGGTAACTTTTGCCATTTTATTGAATTCCTATTTTGGGTTTATTATATCACCGTTACTTTTAATGCACTTGATGTAAGTATTATAAACCCCTGTTTTATCTGGTTCAACATTGTAGTTGAATAACCTGATCTTAACTGTTCCGCTAGATTTAAGCTCGCCGGAGTTTAATGTGATACTTCGAACCGTTTCATCCTTAAACATGAGATCAGTGGGCTCTTTGTTCACAATGGGTTGATTTTCAGCATCGTACATCTCGGCCCTGATTTTCAAATCATCATTAGTGGGCACTATCATTATTTCAAACTGGTCCCCGGTACTCATGGAAATCTCAATGTCTTGGGATTCTTTGCTGTCTTTGAATTCGCTTTCCAAAGTATCCCCGCATTTACCTTGTATAGTGACGGTTTGAGCATAAGTTATACAGGGCAAAAGAGCCAGAACAGAGTACAAGAATAGTTGACTTTTCATGGTTTAAGTTTTAATGAATAGTGAAATCATTGCTCTCCAGCTTTTGATAAAATCGCTTGATACAGTGCAGGATGTACCCTGAATCCAATTTTGTTCACCAATTCATCAATTAGTGGTCGGACAGATAGAATCAATCCTTTTGATTTGGCTTCAAGTAAAATTCCAAGCAATCCAATAATCTTCAATCCAACAGATTCCGCCTTGTTCCTGCCTTGCCTTTCGTCAATAATCAATGCCGCAGCCTTTAATTCAACGGCCAATGCAATTGCTTCTGCTTCACCTCGATCTAATTCCAATTTCAATATCTCAACCCATGCCGTGTCACTTGGTTTTTGAATAAATATCCATCCCTGTTGCTCCAGAATGGTTTTTTGTTCGGGAACTTGGCACAATTCCTCAAAAACAGATTCGGGTAAAATCACTACTCCGAAAATTTGATGAAGCAATTGTAACTGCCCCAGCTGAATCAGATTCGTTACAGGCGAAGTGTCACTGACTACAATCATTTCAACAACTCAAGGTTTTTTAGGTCACGCTCCAAATCCTCTATATCCAATTTGATATACACATTCCGCTTTGCCAATTCTTTCTGAAAGGCAATCTGATTCAACCCGGCCAAGCGTTTGGCTTGACCCATTGTAAGGCGTTCCTTATCATATAGGTACACTGCCACCTCAATCAGCAATTCGCTGGGCGAGATGTTGGCTTTTGCTAAGGTCGAATCAGGAATGGTGATGGTCATAACTTTGTTTTTTTATTGCTTTATATGCTTCATATATGATCCATTTTGATTAAACAATCACCGCCTCCCGCACCAACCCATAATTCCTTTCCATACAAACCCTTGGCTCATTCACGTGCCACTCAAACTCCTCCCTGAAATGCCGGATCGCCGCACTCACCGGCCAGGCCGCCGCGTCGCCTAGTGGACAAATCGTATTGCCTTCTATTTTTTTGGCCACATCCACCAGCAGGTCGATATCGCTCATTTTACCCGCCCCGTTTTCCATGCGGTGCAGCACTTTTTCCATCCAGCCGGTGCCTTCGCGGCAGGGAGAACATTGTCCGCAGGATTCGTGGGCATAAAAACGGGCAAAATTCCAGGTGTTGCGCACGATGCACTGATCTTCGTCGTACACGATGAAACCACCGGAACCAAGCATGGAGCCTGTGGCAAATCCACCGTCAGCGAGGCTTTCGTAGGTCATTAAGCGGTCTTCACCCGCCGCTGTTTTGCAGACCAGAAAGTGAGGGAGGATCGGCACTGAGGAACCCCCTGGTACGCAGGCTTTCAATTTTTTGCCGCGCTTGATGCCGCCACACCACTGATCAGAGTAGATGAATTCCTCCACCGTAATACTCATTTCGATCTCGTATACACCGGGTTTGTTGATGTTCCCGCTGGCAGAAATGAGTTTTGTTCCGGTGCTTTTGCCAATACCGATCTTGGCGTATTCGTCGCCGCCGTCGTTGACAATGGGTACGACTGCTGCGATGGTTTCTACGTTATTGACCACCGTAGGACTTTGCCAGAGGCCTTTTACGGCAGGGAATGGCGGTTTAATGCGTGGATTGCCACGTTTGCCTTCGAGGCTTTCCAACAGTGCGGTTTCTTCACCGCAGATGTAGGCGCCAGCGCCGATATTGACATAGAGGTCAAGGTCGTATCCCGAGCCGTGAATGTTTTTTCCCAGCCAACCGGCAGCGTAGGCTTCTGCAATCGCTTTTTCGAGAATGAAAAGGATCCAGGAATACTCGCCACGAATGTAGATGTAGGAAGTGTTAGCGCCCAATGCATACGAGGAAGTGATCATGCCCTCGATGAGCAGGTGCGGAATTTTCTCCATCAGGTAGCGGTCCTTGAAGGTGCCTGGTTCGCTTTCGTCGGCATTGCAAACGAGATAGCGCGGTACCCCCTCGGGTTTGGCGAGGAACGACCATTTCATCCCGGTCGGAAAGCCTGCGCCACCACGACCGCGAAGTCCGGATTTTTTTACTTCTTCCACCACGGCCTCGGGGGACATGGTTTTCAAAGCCTTCTCTACGGAGCGGTATCCGCCGTTTTTGCGGTACACTTCGTAGGTGTGGATGCCCTCGACGTGGGCGTGTTCTAAGAGTAATTTCCTTGCCATTTTGCGCCTCTGCGGTTAAAATTATTTGCCAATCAAATCTGCCATCAATTGTGCAGGCTCCACAATCGCGCCTTCAAATCGGGTGTTGGGACAAACGGCCACCATAGCGCCGTCTTCGTCCAACTCCTGTAGCCATTCGAGCAGTTCTTCCATTTCGACTTCTTCGATCTCGTGTCCCTCGAAGCCAGCAGCATCGCGGAATGCCGCAGCCAGAGAAGCATCGTGGAACAGTGGGAGAATGTCGGTATCATCATTGTCGCCCAGCAATGCCCATCCTTCGTCGTCCGAAATGCCGAAAACGGATTTGTTTTTGACTACGGTGTCAATGAAAAGGGCCAGGCGTTCTTCGCCGGATTGCTTGAAAACTGCGGTTATTTCTATTGATGTCATTTTATGTATGCCGGAACGCTGTTCCGGTGGATTTGTATGCCAGAACACTGTTCCGGCTCTTTTTTACGTCGGAACAGCGTTCCGACATACATTAATTACCCTGTTCTTTTGCAAATTCTGTTTCAAAATCTTCCCGAACGATTTCCGGGCGCATCACTGCGCTTTGGAAATTGGGTGTCGGGAAAACCGCCACCCTCATTTTCTGTTCCTGGAAATCCTCCAGCCACTCAAAAAACTCGTACAGATCCAGGGCCTCCACACGGAACTCATCAAAACCACCTTCCTTCTGAAAAATCTCGACAAACTCCGGATTTGGGAACACCGCCAGCGCATCACCCTCCTCACCTTCAATTTCGAGCATCAGCCAACCCTCGTCGTCTGCAAGACCCCAAACTTCTTCCTCGGCTGCTACGGTTCTGATGAAATATTTGTAGCGGCTCTCAGGCTTTCGGGCCAGTATTTCTTCAATTTCTTTTTTTGTAAGTTGTGGCATAATCAATTGGTTTTCAAATACTTGCCAAGTACCCAGCCTATTTCGCCACTTTGTCTTTTCACCTGAAACCAGGTTGCATAGGTAATGGTTAGCGCAACACTGGCATCAATATCAGCTTCCAGTTTGCCTTTTTTGGGATCCTCATAACTAACATGGTAAGTGTTGGTCTCTGATTTGAAGTCTTCTACAATCACCGCTTTTCCTTGATTCAATTTTACGGTGCCACCACTCCCCTTTACCGTTATGGATTTACTTAAGATCGCTTCTCCCTCGTTTTGCACATTCTGATAGCCCAAAACTTCTACCTGCTCTTTATCTTCAAAGCTTCCTGTTTTTTCTGACTTAACGGTAGGGCCAGACCGCATGGAGACATTGCTTCCATCAATTGTACCCTTGCTCATACCAACTATATCCGTTTGTGAGATTTCCACCCCACTTTTTGCAGCTTCCTCCTTTAACAGATTGGTATCCAGCGTTGTCCCGGCCTGGTTGGGGGCATTGGATGTTTCATAAGTTTGGGGATCCGGAGTGTTCTGACAGGATGCCCAAGTGAAGGCGGCCAATAGAAAGATCAACAGGTATTTCATAATTCTTGCATTATTTTAAATGAATGATCATTTGATTTAGGGAGGACAGGGAGTTCGACAATGCCACCCGAAAGTTCAGTGCATTTTCCAGGTACCCTTATCTATCTTGTCCGCCCGGCAATCCTCGATAAATTGGTCGATCTTCCCGGTATCCAGATGCTCGTGGTAAAATTCACCCACCTGCATCATAGGCGCATAACCGCAGGCGCCCAGACATTCCACTTCTTTAATGGTAAACATCCCATCGGGTGTGGTCTGGTTCTTCCCTATTCCGAGTTTAAGTTTGGTATATTCGATCAGGCTTTCCGCACCTTCAATGGCACATGGACCGGTGTGACAAAATTCAAGAACGTACTTTCCCACCGGGTTGAGGTTGTACATGGAGTAGAAACTTGCCACTTCATACACCTCGATGGGGGTAATGCCAAGGGTTGCCGCCACTTCATCCATGGCAGATACACTGAGCCAGCCATGATTCTCCTCTTGCGCAATGTGCAAGGCACGAAGGATGGCGCTTTTGGCCCGGCCTTCCGGATATTTTTTCGTCAGGCTCTGCACCTCTGAGAGGGCCGCTGGAGAATATTTGAACGGTGTTCCGTTTTGCGTTAATGTGTGCATGGTTCAGTCAAAAAATTCAATCATAGTAGATAGAAAGTGGTCGTTGGACCTGGTCTTCAAGTCAAGGAATCAGGCATCCAATTCCCCTGCGATCACATTCATCGAACTCATGGTCAAAATGGCATCCGAAAGCATCGACCCTTTGATCATTTCGGGATAAGCCTGGTAAAAAATGAAACATGGACGCCGGAAGTGCAAGCGGTATGGTTGGCGACCGCCATCGCTGATCAGGTAGAAACCCAGTTCGCCGTTGCCGCCTTCAACACTGTGCCATACTTCCCCGATGGGTACCGGAACTTCTGCCATCACCACTTTAAAGTGGTAAATGAGCGCTTCCATTTTGGTGTAAACATCTGGTTTGTCCGGCAGATAAAAATCCGGAACATCAGCGTGATATTCGCCTTCGGGTATATTGTCGTACGCCTGGTGGATGATTCGCAAGCTTTGGCGTATTTCCTCCTGCCGAACTATAAACCGGTCGTACGTATCTCCTTGATTGCCAACGGGTATAATGAAATCAAAGTCCCCGTAGCTGCTGTAGGGCGACATCACGCGCACGTCATAGTCTACCCCTGCAGCGCGAAGATTTGGTCCCGTGAAGCCATAAGCCATCGCCCGTTCTGCAGAAATAGGACCTGCGCCAATGCATCGATCCATAAAGATCCTGTTCCGTTCAAGTAGCCCGGTGAATTCCTCGAAACGCGCCGGGAAGGTTTTCAGAAAATCCTTAAGTTTCTTGTGAAAAGTAGGCGTAAAATCGCGCTCCATGCCCCCGATTCGTCCAATGTTGGTGGTCAGACGGGAGCCACAAACCTCCTCAAACAGTTCGTAAATCCGTTCGCGTTCCTGGAACATATAGGTAAAACCAGTAAGCGCCCCGGTATCCACCCCGATCACGGTATTGCAAACCAGGTGATCGGCAATTCGGGAAAGTTCCATGATTATGACCCGCATGTACTCCGCTCTTTTCGGCAATTCACAGCCAATGAGTTTTTCCACCGTCATGTGCCAACCCATGTTGTTGATGGGAGATGAACAATAGTTGAGCCGGTCAGTAAGCGGGGTCACCTGGTAAAATGGCCGGTGCTCGGCAATTTTTTCAAATGCGCGGTGGATGTAGCCGATGGTCGGTTCGGCGCTTACGATGCGCTCTCCATCCATTTTCAGCACATTCTGAAAAATACCGTGCGTGGCCGGGTGCGTTGGACCCAAATTGAGGGTTGCGAGTTCTCCTTCGATACTGTCGAGAGAGGAAAAGTATGATTTGACTTGCATAATTTCTGGTTCTTATTCAAAACTCCTTCCAACATGGCCATCCCGGCCAAAAAAGCGATCATCTTTGTCTGTTCGGGTGCCATCCTCCAAACGATATTCCTTGCGCATGGGGAACACTTCCATATCGTCCACATTCAGGATGCGGCGCAAATCAGGGTGTCCGGTGAAAATCACGCCAAAAAAATCATATTCCTGCCGTTCCATCCAGTTCGCCGTCGGCCAAAGCCCGGTCGCTGTGGGGACATGCGGGTCGTCCTTCGGTAGAAAGATCTTCACGCGAATCCTTATATTTTGTGGCCAGTTGTGCAAGTGGTACACCACGCACAATTCTTGTCCGGCATTGTCTGGATAGTGAATGGCGCAGAGCGTGGTCAGGAAATTGAAGCCAAACTGTGCGTCATCGCGAAGCAACTGGAGCAGATCAATGATTTGCTCCCGGGTAGTGTGGATATTGAGAATACCATCGTGGGCAATTTCGGAAGAAATGGCCGCGCCGGGCATTTTTTCGGCAAGCTGGGCAAGGATTTGTTCGCTATCCATCTTAAATTAATGTGGCAAATGTGATTAATGTGGCAAATGTGGTCAATGTAATTAATGTGGCCAATGCTCGAAGCGCTCACATTGACCACATTAATCACATTGGTCACATTAATAATTTACCCAATTTGATATTTTTCCAAAAGGTGTTGATATTCAGGTGAATGGCGACGGCGCAGGGGTTCGTTCTTCACCAATTCCTGAATTTTCATGATCCCATCAATGACTTGTTCTGGTCGGGGAGGGCAACCCGGGATGTAGACATCCACGGGAATCACCTTGTCAATGCCTTGCAGCACAGAATAGGAATCAAAAATACCGCCCGAACTGGCACAGGCGCCCATAGCAAGAACCCATTTGGGCTCAGCCATTTGGGTATACACTTGTTTGAGGATCGGCCCCATTTTTTTTGCGATCGTACCCATTACCATGAGCAGGTCGGCCTGGCGGGGCGAAAATGAAAGCCGCTCCATACCAAAGCGGGCAAGATCATAGTTACTGCCCATCGTCGCCATAAACTCAATGCCGCAGCAAGAGGTGGCAAAAGGTAAAGGCCAAAGCGAATTAGCCCTGGCCAGTCCTACAGCTGAGGACAACTTAGTGGCGAAAAAACCTTCTCCGCCCAGACCATCGGGCATTTCTGCTGGAATAATTTTACTCATAATTATTTAAGTATGAACGATGAAGTATGAACGATGAACGATAAACTATGAACTTGCTTGTCGTTCATAGTTCATCGTTCATTTGTCCCATTCAAACGCTCCTTTGCGTAGCACATAATAGAACCCGATCAAGAAAACTGCCACAAACATCAGGACGGCAAAAAAGCCTGCAGTGCCCATGGCCCGAAAATTAACGGCGTAGGGGTAAAAGAAAATTACCTCGACGTCAAATAACACGAACAGGATGGCGGTCATGAGATATTTGATGGAAACTGGAATTCGGGCGTTGCCCTGGGATTCAATACCACATTCGAAATTCTCGTCTTTCTTTTTGCTGTGGCGGCGTGGTCCAAGTCTCGGCACAACAATGAGTACCAATGCGACAAATCCCAGTGCCACAAGGGATTGCATGATGACGGGCAAATATCCGTTAGGTTCCATTCTCTAAATCTGTAGTGCGAACCGCGATTCGCAAATAAGTTTGATTTTGTGTAAAATCTACCCGGTTTCCGGGAGTTTGATCCTAGGCGGCAAAGGTAGCCAAATGCCTTTGACTTTTGTTTGCACTTAACCGTAAGAACTACCAGAAGTTGATACTGTTTAGAATTTTTCAATCTGGATTTTTTCCAGGAAAACCCACCTTTGTCAAAATTTTCAAACCATGGACAGAGATTCACTCCTCGGCCTGGCGGCTGCTTTCCTGGTGTTGCTTTTTATTTTTTTGGATAAAAAAGAAGACACAACAGCTGAAACGCCCTCTTTAACGGTTAAAAACCAGCAGTTTACCGCAAATTATGGCACTCCGCTATTGGACGGCAGGGCCGACGATATCGTCTGGCAGGAGGCACAATGGTTGCCACTGGACCAGGTTTGGATCGGCGCTCCCGTTACACCCGATGATTTTTCTGGTCGCTACAAAATCCTTTGGGACGAAAATAATCTTTATGTGCTCGCAGAAATCACGGACGACACACTCATTGATATTCACCCCGATGGCCTTTTGAACTATTGGGACGATGATTGTCTGGAAATTTTTGTGGATGAGGATGCCAGCGGCGGCAACCACCAGTACAACTACAACGCCTTTGCCTACCACATTGCACTGGACGGCAGAGTGGTGGACATCCGGCCCGACAGCGCCTTTGCATACTTCAACGAGCATTGCACAACGCGCCGCATCACCAATGGGAAAACCTCCATCTGGGAGGTGGCGGTGAAAATTTTTGACGGAAATAAATATGAAGATGATGGGGATAATATTCCCAAAATGCTAAAATCTGGTAAGGAAATGGGCTTCGCCCTGGCTTACTGTGACAACGATCATTCGGCGGAGCGCGAAAATTTTATCGGGTCTACAGTGGTAGCGGGAGAAGATAAAAATCAGGGCTGGATCGATGCGGGGATCTTTGGGGTTTTGCGGCTCAAATAACCAATATAAATGTTAACTTTGTAAAAAAATCAAGCCATGAGAAAAGAAAAAGTCCTTCAAGCAGTAAGTAATTTGCCTGACGAGTTTACGCTAGACGAACTTGTTGAGCGACTGATACGTGGCCATCGAACAATTTACGCCAATATTGATTACGAAAGAATCGACATTTTTGGTGTCCGTCATTCGTCTATTCCACTAACCACTATTCCTGGTGAATCCTCGACATGAACCTAAAAAACATTCGAAATTTTTGCCTTTCCTTCCCCGGAGTGACCGAAGAAGTTAAATGGCGGCAAGACCGTTACTTTTCAGTAGCAGAGGAGCCTTTTTGTATCACGGATTCTGACACCGATGGTGGAGCTTCCTTCAAAGTTTTGGAGGGTGAGTTCGACGAAATGATCACCAGAGAGGGAATCATTCCCGCGCCTTACATGGACCGGGATCATTGGGTGTATGTCCTGGACTTTTCCCGACTGGACGATTCCATGTGGACGCATTATATCCACCAATCCTATGAATTGGTTAAAGCGAAATTACCCAAAAAGATCCGCGAGAACCTCTGATCTCCAACCATACCGTCGAGGTGTGCCACCCTTTCAGGATCCCGCTCAAATTTTCAGCAATCGTCGGGTTGTACTGAAATCAGGGGTTTGAATCTCAATAAAATATACGCCGCCAGGCAAGCCTTCGATGCTCAGTTTATAAGCCTCTGAACCGTGTATTTCAACGCCCTCCATTTCCTGCCACAGACGCCCGGTAGTGTCTAGTACCCTGATCTTCAAGGTCATTTTTGCTTCGGTATCCACGCGGATTGCCTTGAGCCATACTTCCCGGGCAGTTGGGTTTGGAAATATTTCAACATGGATTGGTTGTTCCAATATATCCTTTGTACCTGAGGTCAATGCGGTTACGTTCCAGGTTATGGTAGAATCGCAAGATTCCGCGCTTTGGTACTGAAACACGAAGGCAGTGTCCTGCAATACCGGAATTCCAAAAATGGTTTCCCCTGTGGTAATGGTGGTATCCAATTGTAATTGGAAGATTGGCGAGACCAAAATCTCTGTGAGCAGAATGGTGTCGCTCCAGACATCGCTGGTAGTATCAATGAGTGTAGTGCTTGATTCCCAAATGCTTCCATTCCAACTATCCCCTTCACAAAGTGCTACACTGGCCGTATTCATCACCAACCATTTGGGATTTTCAGCAAACGACTCGTTGGTGCGCACGGGACTGTTAAAATCAAAAAATATATCGGCATCATTGGGGATGGCTATACCGGGCAGCGCGTCAGACTTTGTTTCAATTTGAAAACGAATATACCCGTGGCTGGCAACCTCATTGGTGTTGCTGTCTGGCAAAAGAATGTTTCGGAAAATCCATTTGGCCACCCGGCCTTCAAGCAACTGAAATTCAAATGCATGGCTGGTTTCCAGCGTGCGGAGACTCAGCAACTCGAAGCGGTGATCGAGCGTATCGGTGACAACGACGGTAAAGGCAGTGTCTGTGCCTGTATTTTGAAAACGAATGAGATAGTCAAAGTTGCGTGGTTGGAACGGCAGCTGGGCTTGCACGGGTTGAGCCGTTTTATCGTTCGGGTCAAAACTCCCGGTGACGGTTTGGATCACCACCACCCTGTTGTTGGTTGGGTGGGCATCTTCTGCAACCGGGCATAACGCAAGGAAGGAGAGGTCCGTGCCGATCGGCGTGTTGACGGAGACCGAAAAATTCAAAGTAAAGATCATGACCTGTCCAGGAGCGAGATCAGGAATTGAAATAATAGCCTGGTTTCCAACATATTGCCCAAAGGGACTGATGGTGCTTGCTTCGAGCCATGGCGCATCAAAATCCACCGTTAGCACAGCGCCGGATATTATTGTTGTGCCCACATTGTTCACCTGAACAGTGTAGTGGACCAGAAATCCTGGTCTTGCCCTTACCGGAGTAGTAAAGAGTACGCACAAATCCTTGATTCCCGGTTCGGGCTGGAAAACCATATTGGCCTCAGTTGTTGTGCCAGCGCTTACTGCATAGGGCTGTCCTATAGTGCAACTAAGTGAATGATACAATGGAGCTGCGGCGCTCATGGTATAATTTCCGGGCGGCAGCGCCACCGAATATTTTCCATTGGCATCGGTAATGGCCGTTATGTTGCCCGGTTGCAGGGTGAGTGGCTTATGCCCAAGCGGGACATCGCCGTTGGTGGTGTTGTAATCACAGGAACTGTCAAGATCCCGGTAGAGTTGCCCTTGTAGAAATCCGAATTTGCCGCCATTTACCAACGCATGGTCGCGAATGGGAGCAAGTTCGGTCCGCCAGATGCCTTGCCCTTCTGTGACGGCATAGAGGTAGCCATCGCCTGTGTGATAAAATTGAGCTCCTTCGGTATAGCCGCCAATGGTTGGATTTTGCCCCAATATTGGATCAAAAGTGAAGTTAAAAAACGGTAAACCTTTAAGCCGGGTCCAATTCACCCCTTCATTGTGGCTGATGTAAACGCCCTGGGCTGCCTGCATCAAAATCAAACCCTCAGAAACCAAAGGAAATCTTATTCTTGGTCCATAATTGTCAAGTATATAAGGATAGTTATCTGTTGTGTTAAAG
>JAUSMG010000425.1 GCA_030645295.1 Saprospiraceae bacterium
CATTGTGAATATGTCCGGCGGACTCTACAGAAGTATTTGGGTTGATAACACGGAATCGCCGCTGGTTAGCATTCACGGTACTGCAGACGCTACCGTTCCGTACACATACGGGCTGGCAGCCAATATTGCTTACCTGGAAGGCAGTAGCTATGTGCATGCCCAGTCAGAGACGGTAGGGCTTTGGAACAACCTACTCACCGTTCCGGGCGCAGGCCACACCAACCTCTACGATCAAGCCCAGTGGCAGCCCTACCTCGATACTTTTTGGGTGAATACCACAACGCTGCTTGAATCAATCACTTGTGCAACCGTGAGTGTAAAAGAATTGGCAACGGTACTGGAACAGTGGTCAATATTCCCCAATCCCAGCGCTGGCGACGACTTTAGTATTCATTTGCCTGAATCAGAAACCACTGTAGACCTCGTGATTTTTGATCTGTTAGGAAAAGTAGTCTTCCAGCAGAAAAGCATTGCAAACCAGCAGTTTGTACATTTGAATGGCCTTCCAAAAGGCATTTACATGGTACAGGTTTTGCATCCCGGCATACGATTTGAGTTGAAGCAATTGGTGATCCAGTAGTGCGAAATTCATTTCGCAAACACATAAAAAATGGGTTTCGATGCAATGCATCGAAACCCATTTTTTTAAGCCAAAATCCTTTAAGCAAGATTAGTATTGCCAAAGGTCATGTTCCCAGTTGAAAATCTCGTTTTTGATCTTCTCTGATTCCATGAGCAAGTCAACACCTTGCAGATATTCGTCAATTTTGCGGTCGTACACGTTCGATTCTTTGTAGATGTACGAGGCGAAAAGGCGCTTTTCAAACACATCGTCCCAAGTGAGTTGGGCGCTGGTATTTCCGCCGAGTGCAAAGTAGTTATGCCTTGCAAACATTTCGCGGGCGTGTGGGTAGTAGACCCAGAACATGGGCTTTTCGAAGCGGAAGTTGCCTTCATTGTCGCGCACGTCGATCATCGGTGCAATACCGAGGATGCGAACACGCAGCATAGAAGCCTGCTTGTCGAAGAACCACACCTCTTTGAGACGGAAACGCTTTACGTCCTCCCAGTTGATGTCGTTGCGCACGATCTGCACTTTCTCTTCGTAAGTCTCCGGGTCAAAAGTCACCACGGTGTCCGCTTTCGAAAGCATCGAAAGTACGTCGTCGGTACTGAGGCGCTTTTTGAATTTTGCGCCATCCTCATCGGTGCTATACACAGGCAAATCGCCCTTAGTAGCAGCATCCGAAAGGATTTTAAAGAAAGGGTCTTCAGGGTATGCGAACGGGAGATTCATTTTCTCACGCACGTCAATAATACGCCAGATGCGTTTTTCCCAGAAAACATCGCTTTCGCGGAGGAGCGGGTATTTCAGAATTCTACGCTCCCCAACGATTTCTTTTTTTACCACTTCATCAATCGGGGCATCGGCTGGGTCTTCCACCAACGGTGCTTCCTCTTCCGTGCCAGTGGCTGGCGTGGTTTCGATTTCTTCAGGATCCTGTGCCAACAGCATCGTCGACCCGCCAAGCAGGAGGAAGAAGCAAAGGCAAGTCAGTTTCATAAATGTTTGCATGACTCGCGATGGGTTTGATTACAGTTAAAATAGTACGTTTTGAAAAAAGAAATTCAGATCGGTTTTGATGGTTTAAATGGTTTAGGAAAGAGAAAATTAATCTCAAAAACTAAACCATCTAAACCATCTAAACCGATCTAAAATAGGGTAATCAACGAATTTTGAAAGCAAGACCACCAAGGTTACGCGCAGCGGCGTCACCAGGGCATTTGCATTTGATGTCGTCAAAGAAATAAGCATCTCCTGGCTTGGCTTTGCTAATCCAATCCTGCACATCGCCATTCCAGCGAGCGCCGGAATTTTGCTTGGAGATTGGGTCTTGGCGCTTAGGCAACCAGGTTACTTCGAATCCAGCCACCTCACATTTTGCGTCAAAGTCAAAGTTTTCCAGCACTGTAGCGATTCCGCCTTGTGCTCTGAACTCACCATTTGCCATTGCCTTGCTGCGGTGTTTAGCACCGAGCATAGGAGTTGGATCAGGAATACGTTTAACACGGTAAGTGAATCGCTGAGAAACACCTGGTGCAGAAACCGTAAGGATTGACTCGCCAGGCGTAGTAGCAGTCACCATAAAGTGGCCGCCGCCTTTGTTGGAAACGTTCACTCCCGAAGCCGATACCTTAACATCGTTGGAAGAAACACCTGCAGCCGAAACTGAGATAGGATTCTCAACACCGATGTAAAACACGTTCATTTTATCCAACTGGACCGCAATTGAACGCTGACCTACTTCGTACGAGAATTCCTTTTTAACGGATTCCGTAGTTCCAGTAGTAGGGTTTTTGATGTTAATGGTCACATTATATTTCTGCTCACCTACAGTGCTAGGCTTAGTTTTATAAGTGCCAATTCCATCCTTAAGGGAAACGTTGCTGCCATTTACGCTAATGCTAACGTTGTCGGTTTTAGAGCTAAACGCGCTCAAGAAAACTTCAGCTTCAAATTCTTCGCCAAGAATGACATAGTTTTTCTTTGGTGCTACACCAGGAATAAACTTGTCGAACTTCAGGTCAGTGCCTTGAACTTTGGTTGCACAATAGTTCAAAACGGCCGTCGCTGAGTTCTTAGCATCGCTCTGGATTTTTCCCAACAATGGGAAAACAGCCGCAACTGGCATTTGCTTGAATTTGAATTCAGACCAGTTTTTTGCATTGGTGCCCGGAGGAAGTGTTTCGATATCCAGCGGCAAGGAACTGACGGTAGTTGCATCATTGTCTACGATACCAGACAATTGCGCACGCAATTCCTTGATTTTATTTTCGATTTCAGTTCCCAAACCGTCGTTTACAAACATCTTGGTAGTGATGTCCTTATTACGAATATCTTTGGGTTGACCTGGCACTTTAGGGTTATCTCCGCCGGCCTTAGTATAAAGGTTGTCGCGAATTCCTTGAATATAGGTCACAAAATCATTGACCGCTTGGTTTGATTTGATAGCCCGTCCTTTATAGTCCTCAGCTTGAGGGCTTGGATAGTCTGCAGCAGCCTTTTCGATGGCTTGGGTCAGAGATCCATTGTTTTTCTCAACAATATCGCGGCTATTTTTTAAGCCCCTGTCCAAAGAGAAAAAAGCATTCATTACCTCGGCTGACACGTTAAGTGCCAGCAGCGCGGTCAACACCAGATACATTAGGTTGATCATCAGTTGCCGCGGCTCCTTTGGTATTGACATAAGTCTTTAAGTTTTTGATTGTGAAACAGAAAGGTTGATACCAAATACTACGGCTTACTGGCGACCGATGTTGGCCATCGCAGAAAGCATATTACCGTACACCGTGTTAAGCGAACCAAGGTTCTTGTTGAGTGCGCCCAACTGATCTTTGTAGGCTTTCACATCCTCAGCAGACTTAGCCATGTCAGACATAGCTTCGTTCATTTTAGTGTAAAAGTTGCTCATTGACTTGATTTGGTCAGAAGTGCCAGAGAAATCAACTTCTTGCAGCGCTTTAAGGGCGCCCATGCTTTTAGACATGGATTGCATTTCTGTGAGCATACCACCCAACTGGCGCTCGATCACATCACCGTGCAAAGGAGTACCCAAGTCAGCAGCAGCTCCAGCAGTCAGTGGTTGGAGACGTGCATCATAATCATCTAATCCTGGGTACAGTTTCTGCCAGTAGTAATCTGGCTCTGGTGGGATAATACCCAACATTAAGAAGATAATTACCTCAATACTCATCCCAAGGATCAGCATTTCGGAAGCACCCTCCCAAGATTCGAGTTTGAACAGTGCGCCAGCGAGCACGAATGCAGCGCCTACACCAATTGCGAGATTTTTGAAGTACTTGAACGACTTCGACTTAACGAATGAACTCATTGTTCTTGAATGTTTTAGCAGTTACTTAATGATTTTTGACTTGACAGTTTCAAAGGACTTTTCAGGGCGGGGCAAATGTAGAAATCAAAAAAGAATTTGATGGTTGAAAACACCAGACAAATTGAAGGCTGGCCTCCACATTTGTCCGCCACTGGCAAACCAACGAAGATGCTTAATGATTTTTTCTGCCGAATTTTTGGAATGAATTGCCAACAAGGCAAACGCAAAGAAAAGAGGATTCATAAAACGAAGGGCAAAACGCAAGAACTGTCTTTTAATTATATGTTAACAGATTTTTCTTGCGTTTTGCCCTTCGCAACCTCCTGATTTAGAAATCATTAATGGAACGACCGAGGAATGTAAGTACACAACGGAAGCCAATGTAGCATTTGGTTGTGTCCTGGTATTCGTAGGTACGGTTTGGAGTCTGGAGAAAGTAGGCTACGTCTTTCCAGGAACCACCGCGAATAACCTTACGCTTGGCGGTTTTTGGGTCATCGTCCTTTGCATCGTAGCGAACATCGGGGTTCAAGTCGTGGATAAAGGAATAGGAATTTTCAAAATAAGCGGATTCCGTCCATTCAGCGACATTGCCGGACATACAGTAGAGGCCGTAATCATTTGGGTAGTACCCGTCAGCTTTTACGGTATAAAGGCCACCATCTTCAGGGTATACACCGCGACCAGGCTTGAAGTTTGCCAAAAGGCAACCTTTAGCATTGCGGGTGTAGTATGCTCCCCAAGGGTAAGAGGCTTCCTCACGACCACCGCGGGCGGCATATTCCCACTCATGCTCAGTAGGTAAGCGGAAGTCTTCAGACATTTCTTCCGTTTCACCAGCCATGTTCCAGATTTTGGTACGCCAGTAGCAGAAAGCTTTTGCCATTTTCCAGTTAACACCGACTACAGGATAGTCGTCGAAGGCTGGGTGCCAGAAGTAGTTACGCGACATGGGCTCATTGTAAGAGTACGAGTAGTCGCGTATCCAGGTCAGTGTATCGGGATAGATCTTAACCGATTCACGACGGATGAAACTGGTCCGGTTTACATCTTTGCCACTAGGGGCGTGTGCAGCACCCTGCCAGTCATACCACTGGAATTCAAAGACGAGTTTGTTCACGTCGAACTCTTTGCGGCCGGCAAAACGTTCGTTGCCTTGATAGAAAAGGTCTTCAAGGGCGCCTTCGCCACCCTCTTCAGCATCACCTTCCCAATCAATATCACCACGAGCCTCCCAATCAAGACTTGGCTGAGGAGGTGACTGATCGTTCTCCGACTCCTCCAACACCAGGTCGAGTTTCCGCAGAGCGAGTGAATCTACCACCCACTCAACAAATTGGCGGTATTCGTTGTTGGTGATTTCCGTGTCGTCCATGAAGAATCCCTGGATCGAGATCGTTTTGGGTTGAGAAACCAGCGAACGGCTGATGTCCTCATCGCCAGAACCGATGGTAAGTGAACCGGAGGGGATATAAACCATACCGTATGGGTTAATCCCTTTCCATTTTGGACGGTTGGTCACGCCGACTAGTTGACCACCTTCGCTGCGGCCGCAAGAAGCGGCCAGTGCTGCAAGAAAGAGCAGCAGAAGAAATGAATGCTGTAGTTTTTTCATGTTAAACACCCGTGTTTTCCTACTTAAAATATGTTCGGTTTGGAAAATGTGCCCGTAAAGGTAGACAGAGGATTAAATTATTTGTAAAAACTTTTCTGATTAAAATTTGGTTGGCCTTGGGACGCGCTCACTGGTGAGGACGTTGACAAACGCCGTTTTAACTTTTCATTGTATCCAGAAGCCGTTTTTTTTAGGTTTAAATTAAGAAGGCCCAAATGTCGGCTTTTTGTCAAATTTGATGCCACAGTCTTTAATTTTTTTCAAAAAAATCGAGGGTTATAAATGACTGGTGGAAGTTTACCCACTCCAATAGGCCTGTTGAGGCTGTAGCGGATCAAAAGTTCACTGCTGCCACGATGGGCTGCACTGAGGGCCGAAAGTGGAATATCGAATGCGTAAGCCAGAGTAGTTTTATCATTAAGTTTGAATCCCAGGAACAAAACGGCGGCATCTTTGGATGAACTTCCGAAGCCTCTCATCGAAACGCCGGCAAAAGTATTTTCACGCCAACGTGCCATGGCCGAAAATTCTATTTGTGTCTCCTTTAAGTCACTTTTAACTAAACCGGAGGGCTTCAAGGTCAGGTTTTCCCCAAGTTTGAGCAGGTAAGCCGTGTATAAAAAATAATGCTGCACCGGTTGAAGACCAAATCCTCCATTTCCCTTTTCTTTCAATTCTGTGGCAAAAACCGGCTGTGCCGACAGCCCTAACTCCCATTTTTGAGCTTGTAAAAACGCTCCTGCTTCAAATACCGGAGATCCCGCACTCACTTTACCAATCGGCAGCACTGATTCGTTGTGCGAAAAACTTGGCTCGGCGTAGGTACCCTCAGGTGCGCGAAGTTTTGCGCCATCGAGCTGGTACTGAAGCCAGCCCCCGCTCAACCCAAAGGACAAGAGTATGCTCCGGCTCAACTCCATTTGATAACTGTAACTCAACACTGCTTGTGTTGTGTTGTGGGCTCCAATGAGGTCGTTTTCGACGCGTAGCCCCACCCCACTGCTGATCGCATAAATTGGAAGATGGGCGTTGATATGCTGCGTGGCAGGCGCACCAGCGAGCCCGGACCATTGTTGCCGATACACACCTGTACCCACCAGCGTATTTTCGAGTCCGGCATACGCTGGATTGTGCGCGTATGGGTTAAGTGCGTAAAGACTAAATTGTGGCACCTGCTGGGCAGATAACCAGCCGATGCTGCACACACATATAATAAGTGTGTAGTAGTTTTTCATGTTCAGGACTATTTGGGCTCTTTTGGGATGGTGAAAGTAAGGCTTTATTTTGAATTAACCAAGGTCCAAAAATCCTCCACCGTCGAAACTGGTCGCTGGCAGGCAAAATCTCGGCAAACATAGATCAGTGCATCCGTTCTGCCTGACTTCTCCGCCAGAAGTGGCATCGAATGCTCGCGGCGGCTCGCTGCAATGATCTTATTGGGCAAAAAACCACGCTGTATTTCAAGAGCTTTTTCAAAAGCATTGTCCCCCACAAGGGCGATTTCATGCAGTGGGTAGGTTTCGTTCAACTGGGCTGAGGCCCATCGTTGAAACGATAGCGGATATTTTTCCACGGTTTCACGCATTGCTGCTAGCATCCCGGTGGCGGCTTCACGCCATTCCGGTCGGTCAAGCAGAATGCCAAGTCGTTGTAGATTGTGAACCATGGTGCTGTTGCCTGATGGTATGGCATTGTCATAAAGGTCTTTTTTTCGGAAAAGAATGTCTGTTTGTTCCTTATCCGTGTAAAAGAACATTTTCGATTCCTCGTCCAGGAAATGCGCAAAAACAAAGTCTGTGCATTCTCCTGCAAGTTGCAGGTAAATCTCCTCAAAAGTGACCTGGTAAACATCCACGAAGGCTGCAATTAAGTAAGCATAATCGTCCAGAAAAGCAAAATCCTGGGAAGCACTGTGTCTCCACCCTTTTTGGGCGCCCTTTTCCGGTGGACCTTTTTGAAAGTTTTTTTGGAGGAAATCCAGGTTGCGCAGGGCAGCCTGTTTGTATTCTTCGTGCCCAAGCGCAGTAAAAGCGGCGGTATAGGCTGAAACCATGAGCGCATTCCAGCCCAAAAGAATTTTGTTGTCCAGACCAGGCCAAATCCTTTGAGCGCGAACGGCAAGCAATTTTTCCGCACTGTTTTTCAGGCGTTTTTTAAGGTCATCTACCCCTATATTGTTGTTTGCCGCAAAGGCTTCATAGGTATATGGCCGCCAGAGGATGTTCTTTTCTTCCCAGTTTCCGGCTTCTGTCACACCATAAAATTCGCAAAAAAGACTGGCCTCTTCTCCCAGTATTTTTTCGATCTCAGATTTTTCCCATACGAAGAACTTTCCCTCTACCCCTTCAGAATCAGCATCTTGCGCTGAATAAAATCCGCCTTCAGGGCTGGTCATTTCTCGTGCAATGTAGCCCAGGGTTTGTTGAATGACCATTGACCATTGACCGTTGACCATTGACTGTTGACCATTGACCATTGACTGTTGACCGTTGACTGTTAACCCTTGTCCTTTTCCCACGATTTTATATGCTTCAGAAAACACACTAACGAGTAATGCATTGTCATAGAGCATTTTTTCGAAGTGCGGCACGAGCCATTCCCGGTCGGTAGCGTAACGGGCAAAACCACCGCCGATTTGGTCATAGATGCCACCACGGGCCATTTTCTCGAGGGAAAAAAGTGCGTGCTCCAGTGCTTCGGGGTTACCTGAAAAGTGATGCCAGTTCAACAGCCACTGTAAGGCCATGGTGGATGGAAACTTAGGCGCGCCGCCAAATCCACCTTCAGAATGGTCGAATTGTGCCCGTATCCGGGTAAATGTGGCTTCGTGGTTGAAGGTGGAGGGGTTAGGTCTAAGGGGCTGGGCGCTAATGAAAATTCCATCGTTGCGCTGGATATTCGCCAGCAAGCGCTCGGCCTGGTCAGTGGCGGTATCGCGCTTTGTTTCCCAAATGTTGGCGAAGTGCTGTAGCAGTTGCAGCCAACCAGGACGGTTGTGCGCAGGCCGTGGAGGAAAATAAGTACCTGCATAAAACGGTTTCGCATCCGGGGTAAGAAAGCAGTTAAGCGGCCAACCGCCACTACCCGTGAGCAACTGACAGGCTTCCATATAGATCGCATCTACATCTGGCCGCTCTTCGCGGTCTACCTTGATGTTGATGAAATGCGCGTTCATAAAAGCCGCAACATCCTCATTTTCAAAGGATTCCCGTTCCATTACATGGCACCAGTGACAAGTACTGTACCCTATGCTGACCAAAATGGGCTTCTGTTCGGATCGTGCCCGCTCAAAGGCTTCGGGTTTCCAGGCATACCAATCCACGGGATTGTGGGCATGCTGGAGGAGATAGGGAGAAGACTCGTGTTGTAAACGATTCATGTACAGGGCATTAAACAGGAAAATTTAAAACAGTGCGTGAAAAACACTAACTTTGAAAAAACAAATGCTAAAACATGAAAAAATTTGACTTGGAGGACCGCCTCGTTGATTTCGCTGATATGATCATTGATGTGGTCGAAAATCTTCCAAATTCCAAAGTAGCCAATCATCTTGGTAGCCAACTGACACGATCTGGCACTGCTCCAGCCCATTTTGCGGTTTAAAACTATATCACTGCATGGCCCAATGAGTCCGGCAAATCCGGAATTTTATCCGCTATCTTTTCTCTTTCGCTGATGACTTCTACCAGCCGTCGGGTGGTACGACGACGAATTTGTCGTTCGAGATCCTTGTTCGGTTCTTTCAGAATGTATTGAAATTTCATCGATACCAGATCTTTTTTCACCTCCGCTACCCGGAGATATTGGCTTTCCGGTTTGATCAACTCCTGAAAAGGACTTAGGGTTTCGATTAGGGTACGCTCGAGTTCTTCTACATTTTTGAGGTGTTTCAGATCAATTTCAAACTCGATACTGGTGCGTTTTATTTCGCGCTTGGTGTAATTGACCACCTCTGAAGTGAGCAGCAGCGAATTGGGGATGTAGATCATATCATCATCATCATTCAGCAGATGGATGTTTTGCAGCGTGATGTCTGTGATTTTCCCTCGATGTTGACCGATTCGGACATTATCGCCAATGCTGAGTTGACCCGAGAAGGTGACGATCATCCCGTTGATCATGTTCGAGATGTAATCCTTTGTGAGGATGGCAATACCGGCAAAAACAATGGACAAGGAAGTAAACAACTGCCGGACATCGATCCGGAACAAGGACAGGAGTCCAACAATCAAGCCCATAACCAGCAATAAAATATAGATCTGCCCTACTCCGATGATAAAATTGTCGTCACGCTTTACTTTGTGTCGGCGGCGATACCACCAGGTGGTGCCGAACTGCACAAAATCCAGGAACATCAGAAATATAGCGATGCTCGCAAGCGTATTCAAATAGTAGCCAAGCGATTCACGATACTTTGACCAGCTGTAAAATTCCGTAACATCCCACTCGCCGAGCCGAACGAGTACGAGTGTCGTGAAAAGTGTAAGTTTGAAGAGGAGGACGAGGTATTTCATTGAATTGGGACCTTGAACAATGTACGTTAGATGCTTGACCTTAACGCACAAGAACCATACTCTAAATACCATAAAAGGATAGAACTTCCCGAAAGTTTAAAACTTTCGGGAAGTTGCCGTATCCAGATACCAATCTATACTTCCAAATGTGAATTTACTGCATCACGGAATCCACGGTCTGAAGTGGAAGGTTAAATGCTTCTGCTACACCTTTATAAACCACTTTTCCGCCAACGATATTAAGTCCCAGTTTGAGCTCGGAATTGTCGGCACAAGCCTTTTGCCAGCCTTTTTCGGCAAGCTGGAGGGCGTATGGCAGCGTCGCATTCGTCAACGCAAGGGTGGACGTGAAGGGCACTGCACCCGGCATATTGGCGACGCAATAGTGTACTACGTCATCAATTATATAGGTAGGGTCGGCGTGGGTGGTCGGACGCGTTGTCTCGATGCAACCGCCCTGATCTACTGCTACGTCCACGACCACAGTGCCTGGACGCATGAGTTTAAGCATGTCGCGGGTAATGAGGTTGGGCGCTTTTGCTCCTGGAAGTAATACTGCACCCACGATCAGATCGTGTGTTTGAATGAGTTGGCGAATGTTGTATTCATTCGAGTATTGGGTCACCACATTGGCGGGCATTACATCGCTGAGATAGCGCAAACGTGTAAGGTTTACGTCCAGGATGGTAACCATTGCACCCAGCCCTGCGGCCATTTTAGCTGCCTGCGTACCTACAATACCACCGCCCAAAATGAGCACTTTGCCCGGCGGAACACCAGGTACGCCACCGAGTAGAACGCCCCTTCCTTTTGCGGGTTTTTCCAAATATTTTGCGCCTTCCTGAATGGCCATACGACCCGCCACTTCCGACATCGGAATGAGCAGTGGCAGTTGGCGGTCTTTGGTCTCCACTGTCTCATAAGCAAGGCAAATCGACTTGCGCTCGATCATTGCTTTTGTCAGTTCTTCACTTGAAGCAAAGTGGAAGTAGGTGAAGATCAATTGATTGGCACGACAACGAGCATATTCCTCAGCGATCGGCTCCTTTACTTTCATGATCATTTCAGCCTTTGCCCAAACCTCGTCGGCAGTGGCAAGTATCTGTGCACCAGAACCTACATAATCTTTATCCTCAAAGCCACTGCCAACACCGGCCGTGCTCTGTACGTAGACCGTATGGCCGCGACGTGCAAATTCCATGGCCCCCGCTGGAGTGAGCGCCACGCGGTTTTCATTGCTTTTTATTTCTTTTGGTACCCCGATTATCATGTGATGACTGATATTTTAGATGGTTAGAAAATTTTGTCAGAATGTTGCCCTCCTCCGCGCCAAGCGCTATGGCGGGTAAACCGCAAAGGTAGAAATCTCGTTTTCGGAGAACAGGGATTTTTTGGTAAATATCAAAGGAGGGGATTGGACATTTCTTGTTGGACTTTGAATATTTAAAAAGGATTTACCTTTGCGATCCTTTTCGCCGTGGGCCAGGTAAACTTCGCTGTTCTACCCCGAAAATAATGGATAAAACGTACCGCTCGATGCGGCGCACTACCAATTCAAACTATTGATTTTCAATGACTATTGAACAAAACAAAGTAGTGGCTGTCCACTACACCCTCAACGAAGGAACTGCGGAAGGTCAACTCGTAGAATCCACCAATGGCGGCGAGCCACTCGCTTTTATCTATGGCGTAGGTATGATGATCCCTGCTTTTGAAGCAAATTTGGCAGGACTGACCATCGGAGATGCGTTTGCTTTTGGCATTCCAGCCGCTCAAGCTTACGGCGAATACGACCAGACTGCACTCGTGGAGGTGCCCAAGCAAATCTTTGAGGACGAAGGCAAAATTCCCGATGGCCTCCTCGAAGTAGGCAATGTTCTTCCGCTACAGGATCAGGAAGGCAATCGTATGCAAGGCATGGTAGCCTATGTTGGCCTCGACAAAGTTAAACTCGACTTCAACCATCCTATGGCAGGCGTTGACCTCTTTTTCACCGGCCATGTAGAAGGCGTTCGGGAGGCTGAGCCAGCTGAGCTGGAGCACGGCCATGTGCATGGAGCAGGCGGACACCATCACCATTGACTGTTGACCTTTGATCATTGACTGTTGACCGTTAACTGTTGACCTTTGACCTGAGTCTTCCCTACTAGTAGCTTTCAAAACAAA
>JAUSMG010000088.1 GCA_030645295.1 Saprospiraceae bacterium
CTGGAAAGCCTTGCTTTTTTCCCTCACGTTGGCCATGGCCATTCTGCCACAAGAAATCCCCGTGGCATTCAGCGCTTTCATGGGCCTGGGCGCTTTTCGGATGACCAAATTTGGCATTCTCGCCAAACAGCCAAGAACCGTGGAAAGCCTTGGCTCAGCCACGGTCATTTGTCTGGATAAAACCGGCACGATCACGGAAAATAAAATGTCGGTCGCCGAAGTAGCCGATTTTTCAGGACTTGGGCGCACCCTCGAATTCGCCTTGTGGGCCAGTGAGCCGGAACCGTTTGACTCCATGGAAAAAGCCATTTTAACGGCTCAGCTCACAGCAACTTCGTCATCAGTGGATCCGCGAAAGAAATTCCAATTGGTGAAAGAGTATCCGCTTGGCGGAAGCCCTCCCATGATGACACATATTTGGGAAAAACACGGCGCCAATCGCAACATCGCTTGCAAAGGGGCCGTAGAGCGTATATTGGACATTTCGGGGGTCAAAAATGAGTTGCGCGAGCAGATTTTGGCCAAAACGGAGGAGATGGCCGGCCAGGGATACCGGGTGCTGGGCGTAGCAAGCGCTACCATGGAAGGCAACAATTTTCCGGAAAAGCAGGACGATTTTGAGTGGAAATTTGAGGGCCTGGTTGCGTTCTTCGACCCGCCGAAAAAAAACGTTTCTGCTGTTTTTAAGAAGTTTTACCGGGCGGGCATACGGGTGATCATGATCACCGGCGACCATGCCGCCACCGCCAAAAACATTGCCCAAAAGACTGGGTTGAAAGGCTGGGAAGCGGCTTTGACCGGGGAGGAGGTTATGAAACTGAGTGATGCCGAACTACAGGACGCCGTCTTGAAAGTCAATGTATTTGCCCGGATGTTTCCCGACGCAAAACTAAAGATCGTGAATGCACTGAAATCCAAGGGCGAGACGGTAGCCATGTCGGGCGACGGCGTAAATGATGGCCCTGCACTCAAAGCTGCCCAAATCGGGGTGGCCATGGGCAAAAAAGGCACAGAAATAGCCAAAAGTGCGGCTTCACTGGTGCTCTTGAACGACAACCTGAATGCAATGGTGACGGCTATTAAGATGGGCCGACGCATCTACGACAACCTGCGCAAGGCCATCCGATACATTATTTCTATTCACTTGCCGATTGTTTTAGTGGTACTGCTGCCACTCCTGTTTGGCTGGCCTTACACCCACATTTTACTGCCCCTGCACGTTATTTTTCTGGAACTTGTAATGGATCCCACTGCCGCCATCGCTTTTGAGAACGAACCCGCTGAACCAAACCTGATGCGTAAACCGCCTCGCTCCGGCAATGCGTCCCTCTTTTCCTGGAATGAAATGGGAGTCAGCTTGTTTCAAGGAGCGATGATCACGGCAGGCGTATTGTTCATGTATCACTTTGCCATTGGGCAAGGCAAAAGCGAGGAAGGCGTGCGATCAATGGTGTTTGCCACTTTAGTCTCTGCAAATCTGTTTCTGACCCTGGCAAATCGTTCCTTCGACTATGCCATTCACCGCACCCTTTTTTATAAAAATCCGATGCTGCCAGTCATTCTTGGCATTTCAGCCGTGATGCTGCTGGCAATCCTGTACGTTCCGTTTTTGACCAATATTTTTAATATGGGGAGTATTTCCGCCCCGGATCTGGGCTGGTGTGTGTTGGCCGGTTTTGTGAGCGTAGTGTGGTTTGAGCTTTACAAAGCAGCCCGGGAATGGCGAACGAAGTGAAGGGAGGAAAAACGATGAAAGGATCCTATTCACTGCCCTCAATTTTAGTGGGCGGTTTTTGTTGGCCGGCACCTTCACCTGGATTTTCAGCCTGCGTGGGCTTGATCTCCTCATCCTCAAAATCAGGAGGCGCCGTTTCAGGACGATCCTTTTGTTCGTTTGGATCTGTGGGATCAGGCTTTTTTTTGTTAAAATCCTCGTTCGTTTTTTGATCCAGCATACTGCCGCCTGGCAGTTTAGGCGATCTGTTTTTATCCTTTATCATAGTTGAGCAGCGCAAATCGTGAATGAATTTTCACGGCGTAAAGGTTCTGCGCTTGATACCGGGTATCGTTATATGATTTTTGGAAAAAGTTATAAGATTCACACTTTCCGTCCATTGCTCAAACCTCAAGGAGCATTTCTTTAAACCGCTCCGCTGCCGCCCGCTCTAATGCTTCCCGGTCGCCCGGGTGTGCAATGGAGATCAAAGCTTTGGCACGTTCTCTTAGATTTTTCCCGAATAAAAACACCGATCCGTACTCGGTCACTACATAATGGACGTGCGCACGGGTGGTCACCACGCCTGCCCCAGGTTTGAGCAACGGTACGATTCGCGGCACACCCTTCGCCGTTCGTGCACTGAGGGCGAGTATTGGTTTTCCCCCTTCGGACAATGCTGCGCCGCGCATAAAATCCATTTGTCCACCTACTCCGGAATAGTGGTAAGTGCCAATGGAATCCGCGCAAACCTGGCCTGTAATATCAATTTCAATGGCACTGTTGATGGCTACCACGCGTTTATTGCGTCGAATTACGGCAGCTTCGTTTACATAATCAACATCCAGAAAAGCCACGGCCGGGTTGTCATCTACAAAATCATAAAGTCGCCGCGTGCCGAGCGCGAAAGCCGTAACGGTTTTCCCCGGGTGAATTTTTTTATACCGATTGGTCACAACCCCCATCTCCAGCAGATCCACCAGACCATCCGAGAACATTTCCGTGTGCACACCCAGGTCTTTATGCTGACGCAGACTCCGCAACACTGCATCAGGGATCGAACCAATGCCCATTTGCAGGGTGCTCCGGTCCTCGATCAGCTCGGCGATCCGCTGACCGATTTGCAGATCCACTTCGCTTACCTTATCCCCAAATCGCACCTCTTGTAGCGGGGCTTCGTGACGCACCATGGCATGAAAACGGCTGACATGGATCATACCATCGCCATGGGTACGGGGCACCTGTGGATTCACCTGAGCAATGACATATTTGGCAGCATTGACCGCCGAGCGGGCGATGTCCACCGAAGGACCCAGAGAGCAATAGCCGTGCGCATCGGGCTCAGATACCAGCACGATGGCCACATCCAAGGGGATAATGTTGCGCTTGAACAACTCCGGTATTTCACTCAAAAAAACTGGCACGTAGTCGGCACGTCCCTCATTCACCGCCTGCCGGATACTCCCGGAAACAAACAGCGAGTTGAACCGAAAATTGGGATGGTAACGCGGATTGTCCAGCGTAACATCTCCGTAGAGACTGATGGACAACAACTCCACATTGAGCAGGCGAGGCGCCTGCTCAGCAAGTTGTTGGAGCATATAAATGGGCGTACAGGCACTGCCATGTACAAAAACGCGCTGTCCGGATTGTATGATCTGAAGGGCCTGTTCGGCGGAAACGTAGGGCATTTTGTGGTAAAAATCTCAAAGGTAATTTTATTGAAACACCCGTACATAATCCACGATCATCCGTTGTGGAAAATTCGTGCTGCTATCAGGATTACCAGGCCATTGACCACCTACTGCCACATTTAAAATGAAGAAGAAATCATCATTAAAAGGATACGCCGCAGGCGCAACATCTGTAGGCGTAATTTGGTAAAACTGCACATCATCGAGCAGCCAGGTGATCTTGTCCTGCTCCCAAATGATGGAAAACACATGGAATTCATCGCTGAATTTAGCGGTACCCGCGAGTGCTTTTGAGTTGCCGATATACTGGTGTTCACTGGTGTTGGCGCCATAATGGATCGTTCCATGTACCCGATTGGGTTGACTTCCAATCAGTTCCATGATGTCAATCTCCCCGCAGGCAGGCCAGTTGACCGTGCTGATATTTCCACCGAGCATCCAAAGCGCGGGCCAGATTCCCTGACCTTCCGGCAAGGCAGCGCGAATATCGATGCGCCCAAACTTAAATTCCTTTTTGCCCTTCGTGATGAGCCGGGAAGAAGTGTAAGCGGAACCTCCAAAACCTTCTTGTCTTGCTTCAATGATGAGATTTCCGGCAGAGAAAAAGGTGTTTTCAGGACGGTAATATTGAAGCTCATTATTGCCCCAGCCCCCTGCTCCGATTTCAAAGGTCCAGGCATTCAGATCCAGTGCTATTCCGCTGAATTCATCTTGCCAAACCAGCGTTTTGCCCGGGTAAGTTTCCGGTGTTGAGTAGCCGGTGGCAGGAATATTAAAAGGATTGTCTGCGTCGTCATTTCGAAGCGTAATCGTGGCGCGTTCGCGGGCGAGGGTTGCGTTCACGGGATTGAGCAGCAAGACCATGAATTTTTCATCCTGCTCCAGCACATCGTCGCCTTTAATTTGAACTACAATGTTCTTTTCAGTTTCCCCGGCCAAAAAGATCAGTTCACCATCCGTTTTCCCGACATAATCTGAGCCGGCTTTTGCCGTGCTGTCGATCGTTGCATAATTGACCAGCACATTGTTGTTGGAGGCCGATGAAAGGGTGACTTTCAGGGTCAAGTTGCCATTTTCGCTGCCTTCAAATTCTGCCGCATCCGCAATGGAAAGTGTAGGGAGCGTTGGTTGAATTGGATCAGGGTCTTTTTTGCAGGCGGAGAAGACGCAAATGCCTGCGAACAAAAGGATTACGATATTTTTTAGAATAGACATTTGATTGGTATTTTTAATTGAATTTCTAAAACGCATAAACCCGCACATAATCCACTTCCATGCGTCGGGGCCAGATGGTCTCATCCACCCCTTTTGTCGCACCCCAATTGCCTCCAACTGCCAGATTCAGAATAAGGTGAAAACGTTGATCGAACGGCCACTCAGCGCTTGTTTTATTTTGATTCAAAAGGGTATTGAACCGTACGTCGTCTACGAAAAAATCCATTCGGTCTGGTCGCCATTCCACCGCATACACATGAAATGCAGATTCGGTGTCCGGCAAGAAAAACCCTCTCGTATTTTCTGTGCCTTTGCTGTTTGTGAATGAGGCAGTATGGGCAGTTGCGTACACCGTATCTGATTTAAACCCCACGTGTTCCATGATATCGATCTCACCACTGTGTGGCCAGCCTCCATATTTCCAATCTGTGGGCAACATCCAGAAAGCCGACCAGGTGCCCCTTCCCGCCGGACATTTTAACCTTGCTTCCATGCGGCCATACTTCCAATCGCCCTTGTGCTTTGAAACAAGCCTGGCAGAGGTATAGTTTTTGTTTTCCAACCATTTTTCGCGCCTTGCTTCGATCAAGAGCAGGCCATTTTCCACGCGGGCATTTTCTGGGCGATGCGCCGTGTAATATTGCAGTTCATTATTGCCCCAGCCGCAGATATTCGGACATCCGGTACCAAGGTCATAGCCCCATTTGGTACTGTCGGGCAAACCTGACCCATTAAATTCGTCCTGCCACACCAGCTTACGATCCGATGGGGACACGGATTTATTGGGCAATGCACACTTCTGCTGTAGTCCAAAAAAACTGAGCAAAACCAGCGATTTAAACGCAAAATCCATAATAAAAGGCTCAGATTTTCACTAAAGTAAACTCAAACCATCCTAGGGCGGGCGTACCATCCTGTTTTCGGATGGGGGAACGCAGCACAAGTTCTGTCTCCGTCAAAGAGAAAATGTCATAGACTGGTCCAGAGTCCCAGGTTCCGATGAAGGCGCCTGCAGGTAAAATGATCTGGTCTAAACCGCCATCGCCAGTGTCTTCTGAAAAGAGCCAGGTAAGGTTTGCAGGGGGCGTGTACGGCACCGCAGTATAGCCGTTCCAGGGGTCAACAGAAAAGCCATTATTGTTGTATTCAAACTTTGAACCCTCAAAATAAAAGCAAAACTGATCGTCGTATTGCGCATCTTGCAAGCCGTTTACGGGCGACTTATACCACTCCTCTGAGCCTGGAACCGGGCCTACGCGAACTGCCTCCGCAGCATGCGTGAAAGTCCAGCATTTGCCCGGGCTCTCACAGTCGCCCGTCAGCAAACTAATCATTGGATCGCAACCAGCATCTTTAGTAATGCTCACGACCTTACTGCTTTTCGAAACACCACCACCGCCTTCACCTGCCGCAAAAAGTGTAATGACATAATCACCCGCATTGGTGTAAAACACCGTATCAACCGCACGTTTCGACCTCGCAGGGATGCCCCCCGGGAAGTCGAACGTGTAATCAAAAAAGCCCGTGGACAAATTTGTTACGATCACTCTGTTCGAGTCGTCAGTCATAAATTCAACAGAAAACGTAGGCGCTGCAGGTTGTGCAGGTAAATCTATATCGTTTTCCTCATAAGGGGTGCAAGCGGCCAGCGCCAGTAAAAAAGCGAGCAGGGGAAGTATATTTTTCATGCGTTTTATACCCGAAATCACGTTTCGGGAAGCGTTAAGTTTGTGAGTGAATCAATCAATATCCCGGATTTTGTCGGATTGCGCCATTCGTTGCCTGCACCTGTGATTGCGGTACAGGGAACAAATTGTGGGTACCTTCCTGATAGCCCAATGGACCGAGAACAGCCTGCCCACGACCAGTTCGCACGAGGTCAAAAAAGCGATGTCCTTCTAATCCCAATTCTATACGGCGTTCGCGATAAATGGCATCCAGCAATGCCTGGCCAGAAGCGGTGATGTCGGGCAAAATACCCACGGCGTTGCCTCGTGCACGGGTACGCACCCGATTCAGTGAAGTACGCGCGCCAACCTCGTTGCCATTCTGAGCAGCCGCTTCGGCATGCATCAACAAAACATCCGAAAATCGGATCACACGGTCGTTTGTGCCGCCATTCACATTGACATCTCCGAATGGTGCGTCTTCACTTTTGTAGGTGAATTTCTTTTTGGGATAATAATCATGGGGGAAACCGCCAGTTGCATCTTTGGTAAAAATGCCCCGGTCGCCCATGGCATCGCCAACCCGAAACAGGGTGCTTTTCAGGCGCGGATCCTCAAAGCCTTCTTTAAAGAATTCCTGTACAAAATCTTCCGTTGGAATGTTGAAGCCATAGCCTTCAAATTGCCCGCGCGCCCGTTGAAATACGGAAGTAAAGGTGCCCTCATTGGCGCCTCCATCATAATTTCCACCCGAGGCATTCATGTACTGAATTTCAAAAACAGACTCTGCGTTGTTTTCTCCCGCTTGAGTGAATATCGTAGCGTAATCCGTAACCAATTGATACTCATTAGAAATAATCACTTCATTGGCGACTGCTTCGGCTTCTGCCCAGCGTTCTTGCCAGAGGTAACTTTTGGCCAAAAGCGACTGGGCTGCGCCCTTTGTTATACGACCCAGGTCTGCCAGTGCGTAACCACTGCGAAGGGGAAGGCTGGATGCTGCAGTTTGGAGATCGGATTCAATGAGTGCCCACACTTCTGATGCCGGGGCGCGTGGGAGGTTGTATTCGCTGGGGGCGAGCACGTGGTCTGCCAAAGGAACATCGCCGAACATGGTGACCAAATTAAAGAAAAACCAGGCCCGAATAAAGTGGGCTTCGCCTAAAATACGGTTTTTCAACGCTCCGTCCATCTCAATACCTGGCACCCGCTCCAACACGACATTGGCGCGGTAAATACCCTGGTAATTGGCTGACCATTCCGTCTCCAGATTGGCGGTATTGGTGGGTCCACGGAAGGTTTCGAGTTGGAGTATCTGGTTTCCATCGTTGTCTCCAGAGCCTCCTTTGATGGCATCGTCGGACATAACGTCCCCCCAAAACCAGCGAAAGTGTACACCGCCGCCGTTTGGATCTGCCTCAAATTGTAGGGGCGCGTAAGCTGCGTTTACGGCTGCAATAGCATCTGCCGGGGTGCGGTAAAAATTTTCCTCTGTAGCGCCCACGAGTGGTTTTCGGTCCAGGAAATCTTTCTGGCAAGCGCTGGGAAGCATTGCTGCCAATGTGATGATTATGAAAAGTTTATGCTGTTTCATATTGTTGTATTGTATCCCGGAACGCTGTTCCGGGGGGTGAAAAAGCCCGGAACAGCGTTCCGGGGTACTGCGCTTAAACCCGGAACAGCGTTCCGGGGTACTGTGCTTAAACCCGGAACGGAGTTCCGGGGTACTGTCAGGTCAAAACGTAACATTCACGCCCCCCAAAAGCACCCTGGCCTGTGGGTAAAAGCCTCTGTCCACACCCGCATTCAAAGCGCCACCATACGCGCCAATTTCAGGATCCATACCGGAGTATTTCGTGAAGGTGAACAAGTTTTGAGCAGAAACGTACAACCTGAACTTTTCAAATTTTATCTTTTTCAACAGCGTTTGCGGGAGCGCATAGCCCAATTGCACATTTTTCAAGCGCAGGTAGGAACCGTCTTCCACAAAGCGATCACTGACGCGGGCGTTCTGGTTGGGGTCAAGCAAATTGACCCGTGGCTCAAAATTAGAGGTGCCAGGTCCAGTCCAACGATTGAGCACCGAAACCGGGCGGTTGACGTAGTTGAAATCATACCGTACCGTAGCATTGTAGATCTCATTGCCTTGTGTGCCTTGCAGGAAGATACCCAGATCGAAACCTTTAAACTCAAAATCCATTGTCACGCCATACGCGATTTCAGGGGAAGGGTTACCGATGTAGGTTTGGTCAGCGTTTGTAATGGCCCCGTCACCGTTCAGGTCTTTGAAGCGGATATCGCCGGGCGCTGTGTTTTCGTTTTGAAAGGCAGCACTTTCAACCTCTTGCTGATTCTGGAAAACACCGTCGGTAACATAGCCGAAAAAGGACCCAATAGGTTGTCCGACCTCTGTTTTGGTTACATCAGCGTTGCCCGACTGAACACGTCCGGCGAAAATCGGCTCACCGCCGGCGCCAAGACTTGTGACCTCATTTTTCACAAAAGCGAGGTTGCCTCCAACACTGTATTTGAATGCACGGTCGCGGTTGCGGTAGCTGGCGGAGAGTTCCAATCCGCGGTTCTTCACACTGGCAACGTTGGTTACGGGCGCGGCGGTTCCAGGGGTAAGTGGAATGGGCGCGGCGTACAACATATCCAGGGTGTTTTTGAGGTAGTAATCTCCCGTGAACGACACCCGACCGTCCCAGAACTCGGCATCCACCCCAAAGTCTGTTTGTTCTATGGTTTCCCATTTCAAATCCGGGTTGGCGGAAGTCAGCGCGACACTGCCATTGGTGATCACCTGGTTGGGACCAAAAGTGTAGTTTTGTCCGGAATAAACGATCGTAGTATAACCGTAGTTGCCAATTTGGTCGTTGCCATTCCGTCCCCAGGAAGCGCGGATTTTCAGGAAATTAACCAGGTTACTTTCCCAAAAATCCTCCCGGCTCAGGATCCAGCCTGTCGAAACAGCGGGGAAGTAGCCATAACGATTGTTTACGCCAAATTTGGAGGAACCGTCTGCACGGAAGCTCGCGCTGAACAGGTATTTGCTCTCAAACTCATAGTTCGCACGTCCAAAAAACGACCTCCAGGCCGACTCGCTGGCGCCGCCATAGGCACTTTGCGAGGCAATTGGGTCGATGGTATTGGAAATAAACGCATCTTTTGGATCGTTCGAGGGCAAATTTGTATTTGCGCCACCGTTATATTCATGGCTGCTTTCGATGGTCGAGGTACCGACTGTGAATGCCAGATCATGGCGTTCAGCAACAACTTTACGCCAGGTCAGCACATTTTCCCACTGCCAGTTTTTCCAGGTATTGTTGTTGACCACCACTGAGTTGACCGCTCTTTTTTCACCTGCGGGCGCGTCGGCCAGCACAGGGTCGTTGCTCAGGTCAAATTTTGGATAAAAAATATCCTGTTTCGCAAACGTCGCGTCTACGCTGTAGGAAGACCGGAACGTAAGGCTTGGCATCAATTTTAGTTCTCCGAAAACCAGACCTACCACCCGGTCAGAGTGCCAGCGGTCATAGGTTTGGTCAATAGCATTCACCGGATTGGTAATGTCGGTGTCCGCATAGCGCGAGTAAGCATAAGTGCCATTGGATTTGCGCACGGGTGTGACCGGGTCCATATTCAAGGCACGGACCAACGGGGTCACGAACTCGTTGTTTTCTGGCAGCCCGTTGCGGGTAAGTGCTGTAAAATTGATATTCGTTCCCAAAGTCAGCCAGCTTTTGACCTCGTTTGTTCCGCTTGCCCGTATGGTATAACGTTGAAAATCAGCCTTATCTCCGCCCACAATGCCATTTTGATTGAATACATTGCCGGTCAAAGCGTAACTGCTTTTATCTGACCCTCCGGTCAGACCGAGTTGGTGACTGCTCATTGGAGCATCGCTAAAAATAGCGTCCAACCAATCGGTGCCCTCGCCCAATGCTTCCGGATTGGCAAATTCAGCCAGCGGCGTTACCCCTGCTGCCACATGAGCTTCATTGGAAAGAATGGCATACTCGCGCGCTGAAAGCAGATTGGCCGTTTTCCAGGGACTTTGTGTACCGTAATAAGCATCATAACTGATCTTACCTGCCTGATTTTTTGAACCTGATTTGGTCGTGATGAGCACAACACCATTGCCACCACGGGCGCCATAGATGGCTGCTGAAGCACCGTCTTTCAGAATGTTGATGGTTTGAATGTCGTTCGGGTTGAGGAAATCTAAACCACTGACCGGAATTCCATCCACAATATAAAGCGGGTCGGAACTGCCGATGGAGCTCGTGCCGCGCACCCGAACGGTGAGCGCACTGCCCGGCGAGCCGCTGTTTTGTGCCACGGAGACCCCTGCCACCCGACCTTGCAAGGCTTGCTCTGTGCGTAGCACAGGCAATTCGGAGATCTCATCCGCAGTGATGGATGAAACCGCTCCACTGATACTGCTTCGTTTTTGCGAACCATAGCCCACTACGACGATCTCATCCAGTACTGCGCTGTTTTCCTGAAGGGATATTCTGACTTCCCGCTGTTTCCCGACAGTGACTTCCTGCGGCAAATAACCAGTATAAGAGATCACCAGCAATGCATCCTCGTCGGGCACATCGAGACGAAACCGCCCTTCGATATCCGAAATGGTCCCACGCGATGCACCTTTTAAAGAAACGGTCGCGCCAATGATGGGATCTCCGTTGGCAGCATCTGTAATCAGCCCAGAGATGGGGATTTGAGCGGCAGCCACAAAGGCAAAAAGTAGAAAGAGAATGGGTAGAAAAGATTTCATGATTGTTGCATATTAAGGAAACGGGGTTGTGTCAAAAGTCTAGATAGAAAATGTGTCGCGGAATTATATTTTTAATTTCATAAAAACCTATAAGGTTTTTAAAACCTTATAGGTTTCAATTGCCTGAAACGCCACATAATATTTCTCGAAAAAATTCTCGAAACACCTTTTGACACAACCCCGTTTATGAGCCGAATTAATCTTGTTTCACAAATCGTCCGCTTGCAGCCTTATCAGCCGTTTGCACGAGCACGAAGTAAAAACCATTTTTTAAATTGGCCACGTTGATCAAATGACTGTTATCCAGGCTCCTTTGGGTTTCAGACAAAACTACCTTGCCCGCAGCGTCGAAGACACGAATGTTTACCGCGCCCATTACGGGTGTAGCAAAACCGAGTTGCACGGCCTCTGTTGCCAGCGAGGGCAGCAAGGTCATCCAATCATTTGAAAGTGCCGGAGTATTTGTGCCAATAGAACAATTGGTGTTGGTTGCGCAGGAAGCAAAGCAAGTATTGATGACCGTATCCTGCTGCACCGGGGAGAGCCAACGATCGTTGTAGTTCGTTGGTACCGCACAAGATTGGCCTTCAAGGTTCTCTTTGCAGGAGTAATCCGGGCAAGCGCCGTTGGCGAAATCATAGAACGTAGAGTAACCCCGCTGACGCTCAATTTGAATGCTGAACACTCCGTCGCCGTCAGTATCCTCCATTTTGAAACGACCGCCTGGAGGTCCAAAATCCCCACCACCTGCCAGATAAACCCCGCCGACATCAGGGGTGACTCCCCCCATTCCGAGGTTAACGGTAATTTTCACGGCATCGCCACATCCATAGCAGGAATTGAAACAAACCGGATCCAGTGAAACATCACCTGAAACCACCAACTTCCTGTTGGTGAACACATTAGCGCCATCGATCGTAGTTTGGGTGCAAGCGGAGGTGGGGGAAAACTGCTCCTCCTGAGCCCAACTGTCGAGGGTAAATTTGTACTCATACAAGCCCACAGGGATCGTAAGGCTGGCCTCGTAAACTTTGTCGCCGTCGGCGTCCAATAATTCGTTGGCATCCCCCGACCAGCTGTTGAATGAGCCACTTACATAGGCTTTCGAGAATGTACCGCCGAACTGATTCATGTCCAGTTTAAAGGTCACCCCAGCGGCCGGAGCTGTGCCCGCAGTACATACTTCGATATCGTCAACGTAGTAGACCTTATCGGAAGTGAAATTTTGGCCAAAGTCCGCAAACAACACAATTCTGTTGTAGACATGCCCCGTTGCGGGCATATTTGGCCCTTCAATGGAGGGAAGCGCTGGGTCAAAACTGAGTTCAACCCATTCATTTACAACATTGTTATCTACTTGAAGTATCCAGTTGGCTGCACCATCCTGGGCATCTTCCAGTTTTAGGGTCAGGTTACCAGGGTGGTTCGTATGAAATTTCACCTTGATTTGCCCACCTGAAATCAGGTTAACAGGAGTGGAAGGATTTGGGTTTGAAAATGCACCAGCCCAGGTTTGTGAATTGGCGGGCTTTTTAAATTCCAACACCGTTGCGCTGGTATTCAATCCAGCTGCATTTGGATTGGCGATGGTGCTTGACA
>JAUSMG010000433.1 GCA_030645295.1 Saprospiraceae bacterium
CGCTTGTGTCTTTTGACCAAGCGCCTATTGAAAGGGACCCAAAACATCATATAGCCTTGATTTTGTTTGCATTAAAAAGCAGCACTTGGAGCGCTTGGTCAAAAGACACAAGCGCGGCGTTGGGCTTGGCATTTTCTGGAAAGCACCGAAATTCAAGCCGTTTCAATGACTACCCACTTTCTTAACCGGCTTCTTTTTCCCCCGCTCCCCCTCAAAAACCATCACACTCAAAGCCGGCAACTTAAACGTAACCGAGTACTCCTTCCCATGCTCCGGCTTCTTCACCGCTTTCAAATCCCCATTCACGATCCCTGAACCGCCAAACTCCTTCGCATCACTGTTCAGCAACTCGCGCCAGGTACCGCCTTTGGGGATGCCCACCGTGTATTCTGGCATGTAATTGATATTGAAATGGCAGACTACCAGCAACATAGGGTCTTCCGCGTCGCCATGGCGGATGAACGCGATGACTGAATTTTCGCTATCGCCGCCCGAGATCCATTCGTAGCCCTCCGGGTGGAAGGCCTTGCGCCAGAAGGCCGGATGGTTGACGTACAGGTCGTTCAGGGCTTTGACCCAATTTTGAATGCCTTTGTGAAACTCGTATTGAAGCAATTGCCAGGGTACGCCAAGGTCGTGGCTCCATTCGGTGCTTTGGCCTATCTCGCCGCCCATGAACAGGATATGGGTGCCGGGATGGGTCCATTGGTGACCAAAAAGTGCCCGGAGGTTGGCGAATTTTTGAAACTCATCGCCGGGCATTTTATACAAGAGGCTGGACTTCAGGTGTACGACTTCATCGTGACTGAGCGGCAACATGAATCGTTCAGAAAATGCGTACACCATCGAAAACGTGATCTCATCCTGGTGCCAGCGGCGGAAAATGGCTGGGCGCTTGAAATACGAAAGCGTGTCGTGCATCCAGCCCATCATCCATTTTTGTCCAAAGCCGAGTCCGCCATCAAATGTGGGCCTGGTTACACCCGGGAAGGCGGTGCTTTCTTCCGCAATGGTTTCGATGCCCGGAAATGCACCGTAGGCTGCTTCGTTGAACTCTTGCAGGAACGAAATAGCTTCGAGGTTTTCCTTGCCCCCGTGGATATTGGGCAGCCATTCGCCTTCTTTGCGCGAATAATCGTGGTAAAGCATGGAGGCCACCGCATCGACCCGAAGCCCATCGATGTGGTATTTATCCAGCCAGAACAATGCGTTGGAAATCAGGAAACTGCGTACTTCGTTTCGCCCGTAATCAAACACGTAACTGTTCCAGTCGGGGTGAAAACCGCGCCGCATGTCCGCGTATTCAAAGAGGTGTGTGCCATCAAAAAAATATAGCCCGTGGATGTCGCTGGGAAAGTGAGAAGGCACCCAGTCCAGGATCACCCCGATGCCGGCCTCATGGAATTTATCGATCAAAAACATGAGGTCTTCCGGTTCTCCGGATCGGCTCGTTGGCGCAAAAAAGCCGGTGATCTGGTAGCCCCAGGAAGGGAAATACGGGTGTTCCATGATGGGCATAAGTTCCACATGGGTAAAGCCCATCTCTTTTACATACGGCACAAGTTCGTCGGCGAGTTCGCGGAAACTCAGGGAACGGTTGCCGTCGTGGCCGATCTTTTTCCAGGAGCCCGCGTGGACCTCATATACCGACCAGGGCTGTGGCTTTCCTGCCTTTTCACGCCTGTCCTTCAGCCACTTAACATCTTTCCAATCATAGTCGTGCTCCCAAACCACGGAGGCGGTCCGGGGCGGAGTCTCCCACAATCGCGCAAAAGGATCGCCTTTGTCGAGCGACACGCCCACAAGGGTTTGGATATGGTATTTATACGTTGCGCCCTTCTCAATGCCCGGGATGAAGCCCTCCCAAATGCCACTGGAATCCCAGCGGGGAAGCAGGATGTGGCTGTCGGGATTCCAGCCATTGAAGTCGCCGGTGACACTGACGCGTTTGGCATTGGGCGCCCACACGGAAAAGACCACGCCTTTTTTACCCTCATGTTCCACGAGCTGACTGCCCATTTTTTCATACAGGCGAAAGTGCTTTCCACTTTGAAAGAGTGCGACATCGAAATCGGTGAGGAGGGAGAAAGGTTTAACCATGGGACTGTTGACTATTGACCGTAGACCGTGAACCGTGGACCGTGAACCGTAGACCGTGAACCGTGGACCGTGGACCGTAGACCGTAGACCGTAGACCGCGGACCGTTGGCGAAAGGTAAGACGTATGCGTACTTTTCTGCAAAAAGAATGAGTGAACTACGCTTCAAAGGGTAAAATGCGTGAGATTCAAGGTCTTGGCACAGTTTTGGCTAAATACTGTTGCCTCCCCTTTAGTCATCGTTTCCAACCAAAGATAATCACTCATGAATGGACAACCCTTACACGCTGTTTTCCAACAATTTCCACTATTGTCATCGCTCTCGGAGGCTGAGCTACAGCGACTTGCGCTTATGGCCGAACGTCGAACAGCGCTCAGGCACTCCTTTATTTACCTGGCCGACCAACCGAGCGATTATGTTTGCCTCCTTGCCGGCGGTGCGGTCAAGATTGGCATTTTCTCGCACGATGGCCGTGAGATCATCAAGAACATCCAGCACCCGTTCACGGTATTTGGCGAATTGGGCCTCACCGGAGAGCAAAACCGAGTGGAATTTGCCTCGGCAATGAGTCGCGATGTGGATTACTTCGCCATTCGGGTAGAAGATTTCAAGTACCTGATGCAGCACAATTTTGATCTCTCACAGTCGGTCATGCTGTACCTTGGGGAGCGGCTCCGCCGGGCCGAACGGCATTGGGAATCCTTGATCCTCAAAGATGTACGCACCAGGATTGTAGAGTTTTTGAAAGAAAGCGCCGGCGAACGCGGCCGGCAAGTTGGTTTTGAAACGCTGGTAAAACACGGACTTACCCAGCAAGACATCGCCAATCTGGTAGGCGCGAGCCGCCAAACCGTAACTGCAATCCTGAATGAACTGAAAAAATCAAATTTAATCCACTTCAACCGCAACACCATCCTCATCCGGGATATGGATAAGTTGAATTGATGCCCAAGTCCTTCACGAAATTGAACTTGTGCCATCCCTGATATTTTGGGGGTGGCTCTTGTGTTTTTAAGGTACTTTGAACGAGGCGCCCGGTTCATTTTTGTCCCCAAAAAACATCCCAGGCAAACCTGGCCACAATCCCCACTACCACCACGATAAAAACCTGACGAATAAAGGCATTGCCGCGCAGCACCGCCATCCGGCTTCCCAGGTACGAACCCGCCACGTTACAGGCCATCATCGGTAGGGCGAGGTGGAAGAGGATGTATTTGTTCATCAGGAAAAAAATGAGCGAGGAAACATCCGCCACGACATTGATAATTTTTGAAATAGCCGAAGAAGAGAGAAAACTGTACCCGATAACGCTCACAAAGCCAAATACCAGCAAACTCCCCGTGCCTGGCCCGATAAATCCGTTGTAAAAGCCCAGTATTGCACCGATGCCTGCTGCCCACCAGCCCACTTTTTCCGGTGCGACATTGAATTCCTCTTTATGCCCGAAATCCTTTTTTCGATACGTGTAAAAAGCAATGAGGATGATGAGTATCAGAATGATCGGCTTCAGCACTTCAGAGGGTAAAAGGCTTTGTACCGTAGCCCCGAGGTAGGAAAAAAGGGCGGCAGGTATTCCTGCATAAAGCACTGTCTTCCAGGGGATTTTGACGCTTCGGGAATAGTTCCATGCCGCTACCGAGGTGCCAACCGCCGAAGCCAATCGATTGGTCCCTATAATATTGGGCACTGAAAGCTGCGGATAAAGCACGAAAAACGCCGGTATCTGCACCAGCCCACCACCGCCTACGATGCTGTCAATAAATCCGGCTAGAAATGCAAAGGCACAGAGGAGATAGAGTTCCATGGTAAGAGGCTGCAAGAATACGCTGCAAAATATAGTTCCGGAACTTTGCCTGAAACTTTCATCATTTCTGCACCTTGAAAGGTCACGAAAACGCCCGCGACCGACATGCAACGAAATATGCTATTTGCAGTCTTTTGAAATCTTTCCTCGTAAAAGACCGGATTTTCTCATCTTTGAAGGCAAAAACTCGAAAATCACCATAAAAGATATGATAAAACTTCTTCCCCGCTGTATGCTGTTACTGGCAATCAGCCTGTTCTCTCTGCCCGGAATTCAAGGTCAAAATACCATCCGCGGATCGGTGCAAGACTCCAGATCACAGGCGCTGTCAGCCGCTACGGCTTTGTTGCGTCAAGCCAAGGACTCCGCGCTGGTAAAAGGGGTTATTTGTACCGAACAGGGCGCATTCTTGTTTGAAAATCCACCCCCCGGCAATTTTCTTGTGGAGATCAATATGCTGGGGTATTCAAGGGTATTTTCCAAACCATTCACCGTCAGGGACAACGAAAGTGCGGTCGACCTTGGGGCCATCATGCTGAACGAAGACAACAATGTGCTCAATGAAGTCTCCGTGGTAGCAGCAGGGCAATGACTTTCTCGAAACAGAAACCCTGAGTGATCGACCGCACACGCCGACTTCCACGCAAAATGCACGGCTAGGGGCTGATTTTCAGGTTTCTAAAAAAACGGTGATCGGGGTTTTAGGGACTTTTTTTGACCGAAATTGGTATATGGAGGCTGAAAACGACATCCGATATTCCAGAAACGGCGTACAAGAATCACGACTTCGAATGCCGAACTCGGAGACCAATCACGCCCGGTCTTTTGCCGGAAATATCAACCTGACGCAGCAGTTTTCCAACAATCAATCGCTCAATGTAGATGCTGATCTCATCCAGTATGATATCAACAATCCCAGCAATTACAACCTTCAAAACGTGGATGCTCTGGGGAACATCACGCCGCAATATGAACTCCGCATCAGCAAAAAAACGCCGATTCGGGTGGCCGTGGCAAAAGCTGATTATACCACTTCAGCGCGATCGACCTCTTTCTATCTACGAACTGGTTTGGCAATACCGATCAGCCTGAGATCAATCTGAGGGTAAGGCAGTCTTACCAAATAGCGGAGCGGACATTCATGCTCTCCTGGACCAATACTTTTGGCAATAAAAAAGTGAAATCCGCCAGGGAACGGCAAACGGGTTCGGCGGAGGAGATGCGGCGGATTTAGGAATGTTCTACATGACCTACTCAAACCTGATCTCCATCTGAATATTCGCCCGCTTAAAGTCTTTATTGTCGAGTGCCACGCAGCGAAAGCCCAATTTGAAATACAAATTGATGGCTTGGAACGACTTGGTATTGGAAAGCAGGAATACACGTTTTGCCCCCAGTTGGCGGGCGCGATCGAGCGCGGCAATGCCCAGCATCTCGCCGATTTTCAAACCGCGAACGTTTTCAGCCACCGTCATTTTGGCAAGTTCGAGCACGCCATCGCCAAAGGGTTGTAACGCGACGGTGCCGATGATCTCACTGTCTGCTTCCCGTTGTGCAAGTAAGACTGCGCCCCCATCGTTGATGAAGTACTTTTCCGGGAAATCGAGCGTATCGAGATCCACTTGTTCTACTTCGTAATCCCTTGAGATCCATGCGATGTTGAGATTTTTCCAGGCAGATTGGTAGGCCGGTTGCCAGTCAATAATGCGTATCATGTTGGAGAATGGTTTCTGGTTTAAAATTAAAGAGTTGTATCGAAAGAGTTAAGGCAGGTTTTTTGACCGATTTTTATTCCGTTTTCTATGCTTAGACTTTCCAAGTTTTTGAAATTTGGAAAGTCTGGCACTCGATTATGAAACAAAATCTGGTCATTTTTTTAAGCCAGTCGCTTATGCACAATCCCTAAATTGCTTAGCAAAAAACACCCCGCAAGCGATATTCGCAAACGGGGTGTTTTAATGAATTAAGTCTTGTCGGCCACAATTTCACACATTGGCCACATTTTTACCCGCCACAGTCCCGAGGACTCGGGACGAAGGCGGGCACATTGACCACATTTATCAATTGTCGCTAACAATATAGGATCGCTCCTTGATGAACGGCGAAATGAACATAAACAGCACTGCGGTGGCTGAACAAATCCCAACAAACAGCCAGAAGAAGCCCGCGCCGTGAAACTGTGCAAAGAATCCGCCGCTTTTGATGTTGTTTTGGATCACCGAAACCAGCACGTTGCCCAAAGTAACACTCAACAGGAAGCACGCCATGATGGTTGATTTCATGGACGGTGGCGATTGGGTGTACGCATATTCGAGACAAGTGATCGAGATCAGGATTTCACCGGCCGTAAGAATCACGAATGCCAGAATCTGCCAGCTGATATTCGGCGTTTGACCTGCATCGATCCAACCCTGAATGATGGCGATAACAACAAAGGAAAGGGCCGTCAGTACGAAGCCAGCACCGATTTTGCGGAGTGGGGTAACTTTGAGGCCAATTTTGTTCAATGTCGGATAAATCAAAAAAGAGAACAGGGGGATGAACGCCAGGATGAATGCCGCGTTCACAAAAGAAATCTGTTCCGCTTCCCACTTGATGCCCAACCAGTTTAGATCCATTTTAGTGGCTTGAACCACCCATTCGGATTGACTTTGATCCCAAAGTGCCCAGAAAACCGGCACGAATGCAAAGACCGATAATACACGCCACACGGATTTGATGCCTTCGATGGTTTCGTTGCCGTATTCTTTAGCGGCTGCTCCAAAACCGCCGTTGGTGAGCGCGTATAGGTTGATACCCACGAAATTGCCCGGCTTCGCAAACCATTGTTTTTTGAAAATAAAGGCCAAAACAAGCACCAATATCAGCCAGGCGCCCAATACCGGACCCACCCCTGCATGTTGGATTTTATCAAAATAAATATAGCTTGCAACCAACGAAATAAATGCCGTGGCAAGGATGACCATTTTGTTAGTGTCATATTTTGGCGGCGGAATACGACGGTATTTGTTGCGACCAAGCCAGAAGAAAAAGACGGCTATAGCCATCGCGATGGCTGGGACACCAAAAGCTACTGCCGGGCCGTAATTGGTTTTCAAATAAGGGATAAGCAGGATGGAAAGCACCGATCCGGCATTGATGGAGAAGTAAAAGGCATCGAACGCCTTGGAAATCAGGTGCGAGTTGGAGGAGTCAAATTGGTCGCCAACGTTGGCAGAAACACAGGGCTTGATGCCACCCGCTCCAATCGCAATAAGCATTAGGGATGTGGTGAACATCACTTCGCTGTCCACCGAAAGCGCTACCATGATGCTGCCCGTCATATACACCATCGAAAGCCAAAGGATGGTCTTGTACTTGCCCCAAAACCAGTCGGCCACCATACCGCCAAACATTGGCAGTAGATACGTCATAGCCACAAAATCGTGGGTTTTGGCATTGGCTGTGGCTTCTGCCACCTGCACTACTGCGGGGTCCGTAGAACCAGTGGGATTGTAAAACTGCGCCACCATAAAAGTGGTCAGGATGGCGCGGAGGCCATAATAGTTGAAACGTTCTGCCGCTTCATTCCCGATGATATACGGGATACTGGAAGGGAATTTGCCTTTGGGGGTAGGTGAGTCGATGTTCTCTGCCATAGTTTCGTACGTAGGTGAAAAGTGTTTATTGCATTCGATTGAACAGGGCAAATGTGCGAAATTTTTTCTCCCGCAAGCATTTTCCCTTTTATGTTGATAAAAAAGCCCCCTTTTTCAGACCTTTGACATCCAAACACAATGCCCATGATACGTCTTGTTCCCTCTTCACTGGTTGGCTGTTTACTTTTGGTGGCCTGCGCACAAGAGCCCTCCAAAGAAGGTATTGCCACCGCGACCGACACCACACTTTGGGCAAAATACAAAACAGAGGGCTGGAAAAACCACGGCTGCGAGCTCATCAGCGATGGCGAAATTGAATTACTTTTCGCCTTCGACGGCAAAGCAGCCACCCTCAACGTTCGCCCCTTGCCCAATCAGGCTTTTTGCCTCAGGACCTGGAACAAACCAGATTGGAAAGAACGGGAAACCAACAATGAAAAGAAAGGTGCGACCTGGCTCAACCCACAAAACCGCCTGGTCATTCAGCTCCTGGACTACACTTCAGAAGAACATGCCAGACTACAGATCGAAAACCTGCGCCGCGATCGCCGCACTACTTACGAAGAAGATGTCTCCGGACTCGGTGATGATGCGCTTTGGAGCACCAGCACGGTAACCCTGCTCGTCAGAAAAGGCCAATTTGTGATCAATCTGGCGCTCGAAGTAAACGATGTACCGCACGACAACCTCAACAAAGCCAAAGAAGCCGCTGCATTGGCTTTGAAGAAATTATAGTCCCTCCCAATCACCACTCCACCCATCACCCCTCCTTCGCCAAGGCTATGGCGGTTAAACAAAATGTCCAACACCCTCTATCCTGATCTCGTTGCAGCCAAAAAACGCGGCGAAAAACGACTCGCAATCCTTTTTGACCCGGAGAAATTTCGTCTCCAAAAAATGGAGCAAACGCTGGAATTGGCGGTAGAATGCGGGGTGGATTATTTTTTTATCGGCGGCAGCCTGGTGGTCAATTCTATGCTCGATCCACTGCTTTCTGAAATCCGCGAACGTTGCAATATCCCACTGCTTCTCTTTCCTGGTAATTCCTTTCAGCTCAGTTATCGCGCTGACGCTATCCTGTTCCTTTCACTCATCAGTGGCCGTAATCCTGAATTGTTGATCGGACAGC
>JAUSMG010000434.1 GCA_030645295.1 Saprospiraceae bacterium
CTTGTTGCTGAACTGTCATCCTGCTAGCTGTTTAGATTTGAATAGTTTTCAATTGGCAGGGGTAACACAACGCTCACAAAAACGCACTGAGCGAGATATTCATACGCTCAACATGAGCAGACAAGGCCTTTTCATTATCGACAGGACACAGAAAATTGTCTTTTCTGTCGAAAAAGAGGGACGCTGCCTGGTACAACAACATTCTTAGGCTGTTGTTGTGTGCTAAAATTCACGAAATCTTAGAATGATGCCCTTCAATGATATAGACAGGATGGATGCGATTAAAATTCCTGACTAATGTAAGGGACGCTTTCCCAAAAGAGTAACAAAGGTGCCGATTTTTTCTTGGCTGTACAAGCAAACGGCTATATTTTTATTAAAAAACTTTTTGTTTTAATAAATTTTAAACGAATTTTATTCCGAACAATGCGCTAATTTGCTGTGTTTTCAAAATAAAAAACGCCCGCCTTTAACTTTAGCCAAAAAGAAACACCCCGAACAGCATAATGCCATTCGGGGTGTTTCTTTTTTGTTTAAGATAAACTGATCTCAATTGTTCAGCATCACAGGCATTACCAGCATCAGAATATCGCGGTCGTTGCTGTTTTCTTCCACAGGTGTCAGGATACCGGCTCGGCTGGGGCTGCTAAATTCCATCTGCACTTCATCCGAATCGAGTACCCCGAGCATCTCGGCGAGGAACCGGGCGTTGAAGGCGATCTTCATAGGGGCGCCATTGTAGGTGCAAGGAATTTGCTCCGTCGCTTCATTGGAGAAATCAAGGTCTTGTGCGCTCACGGTCAGGCTCTTATCGGTCAGTTCAAATACCACCTGATTGGTGGTTTTATTGGCATAAATGGCGATCCGTTTGAGCGAATTCTGGAAGTCGCTGCGGTTGGCCGTCATATTGTTTGGATTGTCGATCGGGATGACAGCGTTGTAGTCAGGATAACGCGCATCGATGAGGCGGCACACCAGTTTCATTCCACCAAAAGCGAAAAAAGCGTTGGCTTTGTTGAACGAGATCGTGACCCCATCGTTGGCAGGAAGCGCGTTTTTGAGCAGGTTAAGCGCTTTTTTAGGGACAATGAACGTCGTGCTGACTTCCCCTGCCAAGTGGTGGGTGCTGTATTTGACGAGTTTATGCGCATCGGTAGCGACGCAGGTCAACTTATCGTTTTCAATCTGGAAGTAAACGCCGGTCATAGCAGGCCGGAGTTCGTCCGCGGAAGTAGCGAATACCGTATTGTTGATGGCATCCAGCAGGTATTTGCTGTTGATCTTTACCACATCAACACTGTCCGGCTCAGGGATATTGGGAAAGTCCTCCCCGTTTTCGCCGGCGAGTTTGTACTTGCCATAGGAAGAGGTGATCTCGATGTTCCAGTTTTCGGGATTCACATTGAATGTGATCGGCTGCTGCGGCAGCGCCTTGAGCGTGTCGAGCAGGATTTTGGCGGGCACAGCCACGGAGAAATTGTCGTCAGCCAGTACTTCGATCGTAGTGGCGATCGAGGTTTCCAGGTCCGTGGCTGCGATGGTGAGTTTTTTATCCTCGATTTTGAAAAGAAAATCCTCCAAAATGGGCAAAACAGGGTTGGAGCCGATGGCGCCGTTGGCGATCTGGATTTGTTTGAGGAGTTCGGAAGAGGAGACGCTAAATTTCATCAAGATGCAGTGTTTGAGTTCGGGGTAGTTTGAGTGTTACAGAACTTGGGCAACCAAAATCAGGCAGCAAAAGTAACATCTAACAGTGGGCTATTTTTTTAAAGAAATTAACAAATTGTGGAAAAAACAAGGAAAATCTACCTTTGCGCTCTTTTGAGCACGGATTTTCCAGGGGTTTGGTGCTAAAGCAGTAAACTTAATCACACTACGCCCGTTCCTAAACGCAAATAAGCTCAAATGCTCAACCGAAAATCAGCCCCAGACATTTACGAAGTCCGCCATCTAGCGCTTCCACACCCGGAGCTAAAGATGCTTGACAATGGCATTCCGGTGTATGTGCTGGATTATCCGGGGCAAGAGATCTTGAAAATAGAGGCCGTGTTTCGTGCCGGAAGAGCAGAAGAAGAAAAAAGGTTGGCATCAAGGGCTACGGCGAGGCTTTTGCGGGATGGCACAGTGTTTAAAAAAGGCGCAGAAATAGCCGAACACCTTGATTTCTATGGGGCCTCCATGACAGTACCCACCAGTTTAGACACCTCAAGTTTTGTCCTTTTTTCCTTAAAAAAATATGCCCACGAGGTCATCCCAACCTTTGCAGAAATGCTCCAATCCCCCTCCTTTCCGGAGGATGAACTGGAAAATTTTCGCCGTAACAGCATTCAGGAACTGATGGTGGAACTCGAAAAAGGAGAGACCGTGGCATACCGTAAAGTGACAGAGTTGATATTTGGAGACCAACATCCCTACGGTTACAATTCTTTACCAGAGGATTATGAAGCTATTCAAAGGACGGACCTTCAACACTTTTTTGAAAAATGGTATACGCCCGACAACTGCCTGCTCTTTGCCAGCGGAGGCATTGACAATGAGATCATGGGGCTGCTAAATCAGCATTTTGGTTCACGGCAAACGGGGCCACTTACAAGACCAACACTTCCTGAACAGACTTCAAGCGCGAATCATAAACCATCCAGCGTTCATATACCGCTCGCCAATTCGCTCCAATCGGCCATTAAAATTGGCCGCATGCTTTTTAATCGGAACCATCCTGATTTTAATGGATTACTAGTACTAAACACCGTTTTAGGCGGCTATTTCGGTTCACGCCTGATGACCAATATCCGCGAAAAAAAGGGTTTTACCTACAATATCTACTCCACAGTGGATGCTTACTTGCGGGGTGGCTGCTTTTATATTGCTACAGAAGTAAGCCCTGATAAATCAACTGCGGCAGTGCGTGCTATTTTCAGGGAGATGAAAAAACTATGCGAAACGCCGGTGCCTGAGGAAGAGCTCAGTATGGTGCGCAATTATATTCTCGGAATGTTGCTCAATGGATTAGATGGCCCGATCAATAGTTCTGACATGGTGCGTAATCAGATTGTTGAAAACCAATCTCCCGAGAATTTTGAAGCCCTGGTACAAAGTGTGCGAAGTATAACAGCAGAAGCCCTTCAAAGCCTGGCACAACAGTATTTTCAACCGAAAGATTTTTGGGTGGTTACCGTCGGCTAAAAATTTTTTTGAAAAAAATCACCGAAATCCTGCGTACTTTTGCACACTTTTTTGTCCAAATCCGATTCGATTCACCATTACAAATAGCCCAATACTTTGTTCAATCTTTTTAAATTCTTTAAACAAGAACTCGCTGTTGACTTAGGCACTGCCAATACGCTCATCATGGTGGATGACCAGGTAGTGGTTGATGAGCCTTCTATCGTGGCCATGGATCGTGCAACCAAACAAACCATCGCAGTAGGCCACCGTGCCATGCAGATGCACGAAAAAACACACGAAAACATCAAGACTGTGCGCCCGCTCAAAGATGGTGTGATCGCAGACTTTCAAGCTGCCGAAGCCATGATTCAAGGAATGATAAAGATGGTGGGTCGTCGCAGAAACATGTTTAGTCACCTCAAAATGGTGATCTGTATCCCCAGTGGTATCACAGAAGTAGAAAAACGCGCTGTATTTGATTCTGCCGACCACGTCGACAGTAAAGAAACCTACCTCATTCATGAGCCAATGGCAGCTGCACTCGGCATCGGCCTCAACATCGAGGAGCCTATCGGTAACATGATCATTGACATTGGTGGGGGCACTACGGAGATCGCCGTTATTGCGCTTTCAGGCATTGTTTGTGACCAGAGTATCCGCATCGCAGGCGATGAACTGACCAACGATATCATGAATTACATGAAGCGTGAACACAATATTCTTATTGGTGAGCGCACAGCCGAGCAGATAAAGATCAACGTGGGCTCAGCCCTTCACGAACTCGACAATCCACCACCGGATTACGCTGTGAACGGCCGCGATCTTATGACGGGTATCCCGAAGCAGATCAAGATCGGGTATCAGGAAGTCGCCTATGCACTGGATAAAAGCATCAGTAAAATTGAAGACGCGGTACTCCGTGCACTCGAACTTACGCCGCCTGAATTGGCATCCGACATTTACAAAACCGGACTTTACCTTACTGGCGGCGGGGCACTGCTTCGCGGCCTGGACAAACGACTGGAATCCAAAACCAAGCTGGACGTTCATGTGGCTGATGACCCTCTCCGTGCCGTAGTACGCGGAACCGGTATGGCATTAAGAAACACCCATCAGTACTCATTTCTGATCGACCGCAAAAGCGTCTAAAATAACTATGCTGTATGATGTATGAACTATGATGTATGAGATAATACCGGAGCATTGTCCATGTCTCCGCTCAATATCGGGTTCATACATCATACATCATAGTTTATACATCATACATCATAGTTCTACCTATGGGCAATCTTCTTCAACTACTGCTTCGAAATGGTGGCTTTGTCACCTTCCTGTTGGTAGAGTTGGGGTGCTTTGCTATCATGGTGAATTTTGAGGATCGGCACAAAGAGATCTGGGCCAATACAACCGGGATATTTGGTGGACGGGCGTTGGAAAAACGTCAGATGGCTTCCGACTACTTTAGTCTTTATGAAACAGCGGACAGCCTTGTGCACATCGTGGATAGCCTGCAAGCCCGCCTCTCCAATGCGAGACAAGTGCAGGTACCCATCCGCGACACATTTTACCTTGCTAATTATGATTCGCTCTCTAAAACGGACTCCGTGCGCAGGAAGACGGTGCGCCCGCAATACGAATTTGTTACCGCAAAATCCATAAAAAACTCCATTGCGGGAACCAGCAACTGGTTAATAATCAACAGGGGAAGTAACGATGGCGTTCAACCCGATATGGCGGTGGTGAGTCCGGAAGGCATCGTTGGGATTGTGCGGCATGTCGGGGCTAATTTCTCTTTGGTGATGTCGGTGCTGCACCGGCAAGCCAAAATATCGGTGGCATTGCCCAATCAGAAAAACGCATTCGGATCCTTGACCTGGGAAGGTGGCGATCCAAGCGAGATGACGCTACGCTATATCCCTCAGCACTTTATTGTTCAGGAAAATGAGCCGGTGGTGACGAGCGGTTATTCCCTTATGTTTCCGCAGGGTCATCCAGTGGGTAAAGTGAAAGGCACTCCAAAACCGGATCCGGAAAACCCATACTTTTTAGAGATCAAGGTGAATCTCAACCAGGATATGGCTACGGTACGTGATGTTGCCGTAATACGCAATCTCTTTAAAGCAGAACTTGACAGCCTTCAATTAAAAATCAGCATCAATGAACGGTAGCAGCATTACCCCACATATCTTGCGGTTTATAGTCTTGGTGGCGGTCCAGTCGCTGTTGCTCAATCAAATGACCAACAGCGTAGGCGTTTATTTCAATGTGCTGCTCTACCCGCTTTTTATCCTCTTTTTGCCCTTGCAACTTCCAACGCCCTACTTGATCGTGTTGGGATTTCTTATTGGGATTTCCGTGGATGCCTTCGTTCCATCCTGGGGGGTTCATGCGAGTGCAGGAGCCTTCAGCGGGTTTATGCGAAGTATGGCTTTTATGCCCTTTGCGCCTAAAGGAGGTTTTTCGGCCAAGGATCCAATTTTTGCCCCGGCCCATGTGGGTTGGCAGACGTTTTTACAAGGTGCAGCTTTCTTCCTGGCGCTTCATCTTTTGTGGTATTTTACCTTCAGTTATTTCGCGCCGGTATTTGGTTGGGAGATTCTGAAAAAAACCGGCGCAGCATGGTTATTCACCATGATATTTGTAGGACTTTATGCAATGATGTTAAATCCGAAGAAATAACTATTGACTTTTGGCCGTTGGCTATTGACCGTTGGCTGCC
>JAUSMG010000436.1 GCA_030645295.1 Saprospiraceae bacterium
TCTACTATTCAAAACCCATCACACCGCTTTTATTCCAATGGACAAAAATTGGTAAAACTCACCGTTTGGGGAGAAAACGGTTGTCCAGATGATACCATCATAGGTGTGACACCCTTGCCGATGCATGGGCTATATATACCCAATGCCTTCACTCCAGGATTAAACAATGGAGATGCAGCGTTTTTTCAACCCAAAGGTGTTGGGCTGCGCGAATTTGAAATTGCTGTTTATTCCAGTTTCGGGCAACTGTTATGGTCATCTGATACAAATGAATTGATAGATGGGCAACCCGGGAAAGGCTGGGATGGCAATTTTAAAGACACGCAAATGCCACAGGACGTTTATACCTGGCAGGTAAAGACGGCGATTTTTGACGATGGGACTGTTTGGGGCGGAAAAAAGATCGGTTCGGTGACGCTGATTCGATAGGAAGTGATTACAATCAATTCAAATTTATAATTTCAAAATTGTTTTAAAATGAAAAAGGTTCAACTCTTTCTAGGATTATTGATCATTAGTTTGCTGACTTCGTGCGCAGTTCCTCAGAAGCCTTATTATCAGGTTTATAAAGCAGAAGGCATTGGCAAGTTGAATCCGCCAACCTTGAGCATTTATCACATTTAAATAATGGAATAAATGGATCTGATTTTTTTAGACAGGACATGGACAAGAATGATCTCCCTTTCATTTCTATTGTTTTTTGTCCTTAAAATTAAAGGTCAAGACCTTTACAAAACGCCCTCTGGTGAAAAATATCATCTGGCTAGTTGTAGGATGGTCGTGAATGTTTCCAAAAAGCTTGTCAATGACGATGATCTGGCAAATTCCAACCTTCAACCCTGCAAGATTTGTAACCCTCCAGCGAGACGGTCATTGGTCAACAGCTTTTCGGGAAAGAACAAAGCGGCTGGAGAATCAAATTCTGTCCAATGCCACGGCTATACAAAGGCGGGGACAAGATGTGAGCATAGAACCAGCATAGCCAATGGATATTGCTACCAGCATACCAGCCAGTATAATGCCGAACCTTTACAGAATAGTTTGAGAAGTCAGCAGGTCGCTTCATCCATCTGCGGCGCAAAAACTAAATCCGGGGGCATTTGTCAAAGAAAGGTGGCTAATGGAGGAAGGTGTTATCAACATTAATAAACTCCATATTGCAGAATATCCTTCCTCGTTTTGTCCAACTTGCAATTCACTTCACAGCTGTAGATTCGTAAAAAATCTCGCTAACAATAAAATGAGAAACGAAGCGACACCTCCTCCTGCATCGGAGATGTCACCTTGTTTCCCGAGGCGGCCACAGGGCGGGCGTACATAAGCGCGGGCGGCGGCCACAACAGGGCGACCACAAGGGTCGCCCCGGACATGGTGGCGACCCGGACGGAATAGTTACGCAAGTATGGGTTCGGCCGGTAAAACCGGCATAAATAGTCGGCAGAAGGCTTGCAGCAGCCTTTGCGCCAGCGGAGAACGGGTAGTGTGAGCGGAGATTACCCAGCAAATGGACTTGTCCCAATAGAGAAAATAATTTACCACAATTTGTTTTTTAATCAAATTGTTTTGTTGATATTTGTGGCAAAATGGAACACCATGGAAAACAAAGGTGAAATACTCATTTATCAGGCCCCAGACAGCAGCATCGAGCTACGGGTACAATTGGATAAAGAAACAGTTTGGCTTACCCAGGCGCAAATGACTGCACTCTTTGAGCGAGACAGAACGGTGATTACCAAGCACATTGGCAATATCTTCAAAGAAGCTGAATTGGATGAAAAAAGCAATGTGCATTTTTTGCACATTGCAAATTCTGACAAACCGGTTGCCACCTATTCATTGGATGTCATTATTTCAGTCGGCTACCGCGTCAATTCAAAACGCGGCACTCAGTTCCGTATATGGGCTACTCAACGGCTCAAAGACTATCTGGTGCGCGGTTACGCGTTGAATAAAAAACGCCTGCAACAATTGGCGCGCAATCTGGGCGAACTGGAACAAACCGTACAGCGCATCCAACAAGCAGGCGACACGGACGCGCTGCAACGAATCATCCGTTCAGCGATGGCAACAAACGCATTGGTGCATTTTTATTTGTGTGGTTTTTGGAGAAGAACAAGCACCGTTTCAAAAAATCGGGCGAACTGAAAATCAATGACAACGCCTTGGTGGCACTGGCCTTATTGGTAGCTCAAAGTGACCCTGCTGAAAAGGATCTAATGATAAAACTGATCATGAACCTGATCAACAGCCGTTAGTAAGATAAAGAAGCGCGGGGGCGACCCTCGTGGTCGCCCCCAACCCCAACCAAAAACAATCTCCCCCCTACCCTGTTCCTACCCTAAAAATTCACCTCCAACACGCATTACCATGAAAACCCTCCTGATTGGTTTCCTGATCCTGAGCATTTTGTTGTTCATCGTGCAGGCATGCGCGCTGGTTTCCAGTAAAGGAACAGAAGTGCAACCTTACCAGCGCCTGAAGCGTGAAAAAAAATTCGAGATTCGAAATTATCCGGAAGCAACTATGGCGACCATTACCTCAGAGGCCAGCTCGTATAAAGCATTGGGCAACACAGGGTTCCGAAAACTGGCCGGCTATATTTTTGGCGGAAACGAACAAAAACAGCAGATCGCTATGACGGCTCCCGTACTATAATCCACCGTTCCAGTTGTTTGGAAGGAAAAATGAGATCATGGTTCGGGTGGAATGGGGGGCGCAATAGGAGGGGTCCGTTTTATAATTCCCTACCTTGCCTCCCGATTATCAAACGCTATTTTTTCCATATCGCCTACAACGGACTCAACTATCACGGCTGGCAGCGGCAGCCCAATGCATTGTCCGTGCAGGAAGTCATAGAAGGCGTTTTAAAAAAGATTGTTAAAACACCCACCTCAGTCAACGGCTGCGGACGAACAGACGCCGGGGTACACGCCAGTCAGTATTTTTTTCATGCAGATATGGCAGAAATGGAGGAGGAGGAGTTGCTGTTTAAACTCAACCGTACCCTGCCACCGGACATCACTGTTTTTGCCATAATTCCAGTCCATGAAAAGGCAAATGCCCGTTTTGATGCAGTCCAGCGTACCTATGATTATTTTATACATCTGCGAAAGGATCCTTTTTTACAGACCGTCAGCGCCTTGTATTCAGATATGAACCTGGATATTATGTGCATGAAAACCGCCGTGGATTTACTCCCGCAATACGAGGATTATTACGCTTTTTGCAAGTCGCCGGCGAGTTTTAAACATACGATCTGCCGGGTCAGCGCCGCCCATTTGTGGGAAGATAAAATTGGGGAACGCCTTCGGTTTCAAATCAGCGCCAACCGGTTTTTAACGGGTATGATCCGGATCATTGTCGGCCGCTTACTGGAGATCGGCACAGGAAGGATGAGCCTGGATGCTTTTGAAGGCCATCTGCGCGACAAAAAGACGCCGCGTATCATTACCGGAGCGCATCCTCAGGGACTGTATTTGTCGAAGGTGGTGTATCCTTATCTTGAATTGCCGCAACAGACGGTGTTTTCAGGGGTATTTGGGGATGATCGGGCAGGGTATTGGGCTTGAGGAGGGTTAAACCATTCCGTGCTTCTGATTCAGGGTAACATTCTCCAAAGTCCATTCCAAACGTCCCTCAAAGGCGGATTGTCGCACTTTACAATCCAGTAAGGGACACACCCGACAAGAGTTTGGCGGCACACAGCCATCCGTGTGTACGAACATTTCCAGCGATTGCTGGAATTCTTCTGCAATGAGATTTTCAAGTGCGCCGACTTCCGCATGTGCCTGATTCACATTGAAATACCAGGGTACGGTGATGTGGCAATCCAGGTGCAGAATGGGGCCATACTTGATGACGCGTAGATTGTGCAGGTCAATCCAGGCTTCCCTTTTTTGTTGGTTGAGCGCTTCAATGAGCCGTTTCAAAAGTTCGGCATCGGCCTCGTCCGTGAGACCGGCCACCGTTTTCCGGACAATTTTCCCGCCTTCAACAATGATAAAAATGGCAAAAACAAGTGCAATGCCGCTATCGATCCAGGCAATGCCCGTAAATCGGAGCAGCAGCAATCCGACCACGATGCCCGCCGTCGTCCAGGTATCAGAGTGAAGGTGTTTACCACTGGCTTCCAAAGCTACGGAGTGATGTTTCCGGGCTGTGCGGATACACCACCATCCGAGTGCGAAATTGACCAATGCGGTAAAAGAAATGATCAGTATTCCGGTATTCAACTGGCCTACCACATGGGGATGCACCAGGTTGATCAATGCCTCATAGACAATGATCAATCCCGCTACCAGGATCAAAATCCCTTCAAAAGAGGCAGAAATCAGTTCAATTTTACCATGTCCATAGGGATGATCGTCATCACGGGGTTTGGCGGCCAGCCGCAGGCTGTACAGGCCGGTAAAGCCGGTGACCACATTGACCGTACTTTCGAGGGCATCGGTGAGTACCGCCACCGAATTGGTCAATAAATAGGCCAGGACCTTTAAAACAAATAAGGCAATGGAAGTGATCACTACCCATTGCTGGACGCGGACGGTGATCGGTGTTGTTTCGCTCATGGTTTAGACAACGTGCATACTGACAAAATTTGAATCCGTGTTCCCTCTACTCCCAATAAACCTGCTCTATCCGTTCCACAAAAGGCAAAGAAGCCAACTGGAACAATACCCGCTGGTAACTTTTCTGATGGGTACTGCCGATGATAAGCCATTGCGTGTCTTTGCAGCCTACCCTGCCCTTTCCCGAATTCTTTTGGGCGGTGGTGTCCATTTTGTGTACCTGGCGCCAGTATTTTTCCCCGGCAGGGATACAGAATTCGTAATTTACTGCGACCTTGCCTTTGGGCGGTCCGGCCAGCCCATCCGCATCAAGTTGTTTAAAATCCAACTTTATTTTTTTCCAGACATCCGGGTTTTCCGGCGGCTTTTGGGTTTTACAGGCGGATAAAACTGCGATTAGTACTAAAAGACAAACACGATTCATACAGGCGTGATATTTTGCGCCAAAATACGCCGCCTGGCCCAATCAACCCTCCCTCAAATCACCATTTCACCAAAAAGTACTTTATCAATCAAACATTCTGTGAACTCACGTCGATCCTTTCTTCAAAACACCCTGCTGGGTGGTCTCGCCGCCGGCACGGCCGATTTTTGGGCGAAAAGCCTACCCTCTTTTGACAACCCTGACAAGAATGCCCTCCCGGTGGTCATTGCCACCTGGGGCCCCAACCTCAAGGCAAATGCTGCCGCCTGGGAGATCCTTTCGAAAGGTGGTTACGCGCTGGATGCCGTAGAGGCCGGTGTTTGGGTGCCGGAAGCCGATCCAATGGATACCAGCGTCGGCTATGGCGGTTTTCCAGACCGCGACGGCCATGTTACGCTGGATGCCTGCATCATGAACGAACATGGAATGGCGGGTTCTGTCTCTTTTCTGGAGCACATCATGCACCCCATCAGCGTGGCGCGCAGGGTTATGGAAAAAACGCCCCACGTTATGCTCGTGGGGGAAGGCGCTTTACAATTTGCACTGAAAGAAGGTTTTAAAAAAGAAAACCTGCTCACCGAAGTGGCAAAAAAAGCCTGTGAAGCATGGAAAATAGAATCAAAATACAAGCCTGTCATCAATGTCGAGCGACACGACACCATTGGCATGGTGGCCATTGACACCCAACAGCGCATCGCGGGGGCCTGTACCACCAGCGGCGCAGCGTTCAAAATGCACGGCCGGGTGGGCGACAGTCCCATCATCGGAGCAGGGATGTTTGTAGACAACGAGGTAGGAGGAGCAGCCAGCACCGGGCTGGGCGAAATGGTGCTTCGGACGCTGGGCAGTTTTCTGGTGGTAGAAGAAATGCGGCGCGGCGCCCACCCACAAAAGGCTGTTGAGACGGCTGTGAAGCGCATCGTACGGAAATACCCTAAACAATGTGAGGAGGCTCAGGTCGGTTTTATCGCGGTGGACAAACGAGGCCGACACGGTGGCTATGCCATACAACCTGGCTTCAATTTTGTGGTTTATCAACGCGACGAAAACAAGTTGTTTGAATCGGAGAGCCTGCTGGCCAAGTAGAATTTCCTATTGCACAAAATCTCTTTGCCCAAAATTGCGTTTAAGGACTCTACCTTCTCAAATACCCCCGATCTAAGATGCTTCGCTATTCACTGACTATTTTTATCTTTTATGTACTCAATATCAACCTCTTTTCTCAGGCCCATGCCGATTGCGTGACTGCAATGGAATTGTGTGATAAAAATAAATTGAGCATTAACTCCGCAGGCGGTGAGGGCGCCAATCGTAGCGAAGCCGATTTTATCGCGTGTTTTATGAGCAGTGAAAACAAAGGCCAGGCGGAGGAAAATTCCACCTGGCTCAAGTTTGAAATTGCAGAAAGCGGCATACTTTCATTTACCATTACCCCGCACAAGACCGACGACGATATAGATTTTGTGGTCTACCGCTCCCTTGATGGTAGTTGCAAAAACATGAAGATCGTGCGCTGCAATGCAGCAGGCGATCCTTCAGATTGGGCATCCCACAGCAAATGCCTTGGCCAGACCGGTTTGCGCAGCGGCGAAACAGATTCAAGCGAAGACGCAGGCTGTAACGACACCAACGACAATGCCTGGCTTGCCCCCCTAAACGTCCTGAAAGGAGAAAAATATATCCTCCTCGTCAGCAATGTGAGCACGCGTGGACCAGGTTTCGACATAGATCTGGGTGGCACGGCGCTTCTGCCCTGTGAAAAGAAAAAGCCTGTTGCGGCGGCCAAACCAAAGCCTGCAACATCCAAACCTACCTCATCCACATCCGTTGTGCCGTCCAAACCCGCCCCGGAAAGCATTGGCGGACGCAAAGTAGAAGTTGGCGGAGAAGTGAAAGTAAAAAGCCGCAAAATCAAAATCAAACTTTGGGACAGTCAGGTGCAGGATGGCGACATCATTTCAGTCTACCTGGACGACAAAAAAGTGATTGACCGCATCTATCTAACCTTGAAACCCCAGGAATTTGAAATAGACCTCCCCCCGGGTAAAGAACACTACCTGACGGTTTTCGCCGATGACTTTGGGAAAGCAGAGCCCAACACAGCCATGGTGCTCATCAGTGACGGGGTGCGCGAACAGACCATCGACCTGGTAGCAGGCCGCAGAAAACAGGAAAGTGTGAAGATCATTAGTGAATAACGATTTACGATTTACGATTTACGATTTACGATTTACGATTTACGATTTACGATTTACGATTATTTTGATCCGAAAAAGGCAAGATCCATCCATTCTTCGAATCAAAATAATCGTAAATCGTAAATCGTAAATCGTAAATCGTAAATCGTAAATCGTAAATCGTAAATCAAAGAGATTCCAACATCCCCACCAAGACCTCGTTCAAATTCCGAA
>JAUSMG010000439.1 GCA_030645295.1 Saprospiraceae bacterium
GATCCGACGCTCGCCAGGGCTGGAACAAAAAATCAGCTCCGGAAAACTATAAACGATGAACTATGAACGATGACTTCGGCAAAAGTTCATAGTTTATCGTTCATCGTTCATCGTTCATCGTTCAATTTTTTCTTCCATTCAATCTCTCTTGGATTGGGCTTTTTGAGTTTGTTCAGCCATTTTTCAGCGAGGTCCATTCGGTTTTCGTGTAAAGCAAGGGCAGTACAGAGGCGAAAAACGGCTTCGTCCAGATCATTGATTTTCATCTGATCGGCTTTAATTTCACTCACGTTTTTGAAAGTTTGACTGGCGGCGCCAGGCGGCCATTCGGTATCGGTAAATGCATAACGGATATCCACGGTAATGGAATTTTCTGCCTTTTCATATTGTCCCCATATCACCAGGTCAGCCATACATTGAGTGCCCAGCGCTCTTGCCTCCTTCAAACCGGGTGTATTGCCCTCGAATGCTGTTTCCGCAAGCAGCTTAACGTCCACATTGATCTGGTTTCGTTCCGTCAAGTCCCTGATGCGTGTTTGGATGCCTAATTCGGGTTTTGAATCTTCTCCACTGAGTTTTTGGAATTCGAGCACCATCACTTTAAAGCCTCCTGATCTGAATATTGGGCACGGCGACGATTCCATATTGTTGGCCTTTTTATCCTCCTGCCGTCTTTCAGGTCTTGAGAACCACACCCCTGCAAGGATCCCCAGCAACAACAATATGCCGCCGCCGATCAGCCAGGGTAATAGCACGTTGCGACGTCTTCCATCTCCGGTGCCGGAGAAAGTGGGCGGTGGTTTTCGACCCGCGATCAGATCTTCCACAACGGTTACGAGGGCATCGTTCGTTTTAGCGTACTCGCGTTGGGCTTCCGAAAAATCCAGAATGCCTTTGGCCTCTTTTTTTCGGGCCGCGCTGTAGTTCGCTTCTACTACCCGGAGCGTCCGCAGTGTTTCGGGTTGGGAACCGTCTTTTTCCAAAAAAGCGATCAAAACTTGTAAGGCCTGGTCAGGGTCTCCCTGACTGATCAGTTCGCGGACGGAATCAAAAATCGGATTGATGTTCATATCAGCGGCATTGATTTTCAGTCACAAATGAAGCAATTTTTTGAATAAAATGAATTTAGTTTTACCCGGTTTTCTGTCTTTCTGTCCCTAAAGCCCGGTTTCCAATGGCTATGATTTTTCTTTTTATCTGCCCAAACTACTTTCTTTGTCCGAATTTCCCGGACAGTCGCCGACGAAACCGAATTGCCGTACTTTTGTCCGCCCACATTTGTGGACTGATGATTGGTGGAGTGGTGACTGGTTTAATGGTGATTGGTGGAATGGTGACTGGTGGACTGATGACTAGTGGATCGGTTTGCTCCATCCATTAAAGCTTGCTAGCCGATCACGAATTACCAATCCCTAATAAACCAATCACCACTCCACCAATCACCAAATAAGCCAAGCCCCAATTAACCAATCATCATTTACCATGAGCAATATACTAAAAAAATTCAAATCAGTTTTTGTAGTGGAAGAGGAGTCTGCGGGAGCCCAAAATGCAGGCGCTGGTACTCAGCACCCAGCTGAAATGACTTCACCCCCATCAAAGCCCTCGTCTCCTGCGAAGGCGGCGCCCGCTGCTTTGGTTAGTGGATCTGTGAGCGACAAGTTTGTGGAGGTGCTTGCCGCGGCTTTGGAAAAGAACAATCAGGATGGTTTCGATTATTTCGAGTTTCGTCAGTCGTTGAAAAATCTTGCCAAAATGCCCATGGATGAGCAGACCCGGTATCAGTCGGCTTATGCGATGGCCCAAACCATGGGTGTGACGTCTGCGAAATTGATTGAATCTGCCAAACATTATCTGGCGGTGCTGAATGTGGAACAAACGCGTTTCTCAGAGGCGCACTCCCAGCAAAAAGCCAAACTCATTGGTAATCGAGAGGGCGAAGCCAAAAATCTGGAGGCGGCTATGCAACAAAAGGCGGAGCAGATCAAACAACTCACCCAGGAGATAGAACAAAACCGACATCGCAGCGAGCAAATTCGCAAAGAGATCAATGAAAGTACCGTAAAAATTGAGACGACCAAGGCTGATTTTGAAGCGACATTTTCCAATGTAGTTGCTCAAATTCAAGACGACGTAGCAAAAATTCAGCAGCATCTTAAGTGACGTTGGACTTTGGATGATGGGACCTTGGACTATTGACCGTCCAAAGTCCAGTGTCCAAAGTCTAAGGTCCATTCATCCAATATCCAACATCACTATGAACGATTTGCTTAAAAACCCTTTCTTTGTTTTTCTGGCCGGGCTGATCGCATTGTGGCTCCTATTCAAGCTGCTCAAGGTTTTCATTAGCCTGTTCGGGCTTTTTGTACTGGCTTTTGTGGTCTTGTTCATTGTAAATGCCCGTTTCCGCAATCTTGTGCAATCCTTTTTAAAACGCATTTTTCGCAGTGATAACTGAACACCCCATTTACCCAATACTCATCTAAACAAATCAACAACAACGAGATATGACAGACATGCAACCTATGAAACCCAAGAATTTTTGGGAACGCCCTGAAGGCCTTACCGGCGGATTATTCATGGCGGCTATTGTGCTGGGAGGCGGCTATTTGCTTTACCAAGCCTTGCCGACCCTCATTGCCCTGGCATCCAACACGCTTTACCTTGCAGGCTTATTGGCGGCATTGGCGGCAATAATTTACATGGTGCTCGACCCAAAGATGCGCAACCTCGTGTGGTATATTTACAAGTCCATTATGCGTTCGATCACGGGTGTTTTTGTCCAGATCGACCCTATTGGCATTCTCAAAAGCTATATCGAGGATCTGAAAGATAATCTCGGCAAGATGAACAGCCAGATCAGTAACCTGAAGGGGCAGATGTACAAATTGGGCGAAATGATCAAACAAAACAATGCCAACATCAAGAACAACCTCAATCTTGCCGGAAAGGCCAAAGAAACCGGACGCGAAGCCTTGATGGTGCTGCAAGCCCGTAAAGCAGGTCGTTTGCAAGATTCTAACGTGAAACTCGAAGACCTGTACAAGCGCATGGAAGTGCTCTACAGGGTGCTGACCAAAATGTATGAGAATTCCGAGATCATGCTGGAAGATCTCAGCGACCAAGTAGTGGTAAAGGAACAGGAATACAAGGCCATCAAGGCCAGTCACTCCGCCATGCGTTCCGCGATGAACATCCTGAGCGGCAACTCCGACAAAAAGTACATGTACGACATGGCCCTCGAAGCCATGGCGGAAGATGTTGGTCAAAAAGTGGGTGAAATGGAGCGTTTCATGGACATGTCCAAAAACTTCATGGACGGCATAGACCTCCAGAACGGCGTATTTGAAGAAGAAGGACTTGCCATGCTCGACAAGTGGGAAAAAGAAGGCGTTTCGTTCCTGCTCGGTGGCGATAAAAACAAAATAGTGGCAAAAGCAAATAGTCCTGCCGAAACCCTGGATCTCAACGCTCCACATGCGATGCCCAGCAAGGCAGAACGTGGTGGAAATCAATACGATACATTTTTTGAGAGCTAGGGTTTGAACACTCCCTAGTGTTTAGACTTTGGACATGCCAGCGTCTGGTTTTTCTTCAGGTTTAAGGATCCATAATTTTGTAAATAAATAAATCAGGGCGCCCGACTCCATTACACGAGACGGGCGTCCTAATTTTGCCCCCAATCCTCCAATCCCCCAATCCAATAATTACCATGTCCTACCTCATTGACGGCATCCGTACGCCCATTGGCAATTTTGGCGGCACCCTCGCCCCTGTTCGCACAGATGACCTTGCAGCCCATGTGATTCAAAAACTTCTGGAGCGTAACCCTGATCTTGACCCTGCTGCGATCGCTGATGTGATACTGGGCTGTGCCAACCAGGCAGGTGA
>JAUSMG010000450.1 GCA_030645295.1 Saprospiraceae bacterium
GTCGCTTTTCTGAACGATGCCTTTGCCAACGCCGGTTATTTTGGAGGCCTGGGCGCCAGTGCGGATGTCCCTTTTCGCTTCTGCCTGGCCCAACAAACTCCCGATGTTTTGGCCACGAGCGGCATTACCCGTACCCAATCAAGTCTGACAGATGTATTCGTAAATCCTCAGGACCCCGCACTCAAAAACTTAATTCGGTGGGATCCAACTCGTTATGTGAATGTTTGGGTCGTGAAAAGCATCTTTTCGGCTGTGCAGGGTACCCCTTACGCCGGATATGCTACACTGCCGTTTTCGCATGGTTCAAACTTTGACGGCATTGTAATCGGAGCGGAATACACAGGGAGCAGCTTTCTTCAGCAAAATACTGTATTGGCGCATGAAATGGGACACTTTTTAGGGCTGTATCACACTTTTGAGGGTAGTTGCCCAAATGATGATTGCCTACAACAAGGCGACCGCGTATGCGATACGCCCCCGGATCAGGCAACGTTCAGCAGCTGTTACTTTAATTCCTGCCACACCGATATAGATGCACCCGCTCCCAACCCGCTGACTATGGATGTGAACGATATGACCGAAAATTTCATGGACTACTCTCCGTGGAGCTGTGTGTATCGCTTTACTCCGGGCCAAAGTGATCGAATGCTGCAGTTGAGCGAATCCTTGCGTAGCAGTCTGTTTATTTCAACAGGCTGTTTCGAACCTTGTCTGGAGGGCACACTGGCTGCATTTATGGCTTCCACAAATTCGATAAATGTGGGGGACACTGTATTTTTTACCAATAATAGTCAAAATGCACTCAGCTATGCCTGGTATGTTGATGGTGAATTGCAGAGCACAGAACAAGATTTTAAATTTATCCCATCCACCATAGCGAATTACCAAATTTTACTGCTTGCAAACGGAGCGGGCTCTAATTGCTTCAGTTCCTACCATTACAACATTCAGGCAGTTTGCAACCTCAACGGTTTTATCGAAAGTAGCGCGTTGGAGACCACCCCGGGAGGAAGTATTACGTTTCAGGCGCAAGTGGAGCATGCTGACCATTACCAATGGACCGTAAACGGAGTCCCTGCAGGACAAAATGCCTTGATGAATTGGACCTTTCCCACGACGGGCAATTACCTGATAGCGCTCAGTACAGTCAATGACCACTGTGCCACGGTATTTTCCATGATTATACCGGTGAATGCTTATTGTACACCGGCAGCTCCGCCACAAATAAGGTATAGGTTACCGTATTCTACGATTACCGGCTTAGCGGTAATTCCGAATGGAGACATGCTTTTATCCAGTGCAAGTTTTTTATCACGTATCCGGCAGAATGGCAGCGTTGCCTGGACCAAAGTAATCACACCGGATTTAGGCAACTTGCAGATAATTAATCAAACGCCCGACCACGGCGTCATCGCCCTATCAAACAATCGGTATTTGATGCGCTGGGACAGCAATGGACAATTACTTTGGAGCAGTATGCTTGCTCCAGGTATTTCTCCAATCGTAGCTCCGGATGACTTTACAGCATCTTTGGATGGTTCTTTTTTACTACGCGGTGTAATAAGTGATTCCCTGATCTGGGTCTGCTTTTCAATGGAGGGAGAAGAGCTTTGGCGGGTAAGGATGCCTAATTTGGGATATGGCACTCAAAGGAACATTGCAGCAACCAACGGGGGGTATTATATCAACTTACAAAACCCTTCAGAAGTGTCTTCCTCCACGGTGTGCATTAGTAAAGATGGAATACCTAAATGGGGCAAAAAATACCAACCCATCGAACAATACAATCTTGCAATCAATAATATGGTGGCAGAACAGGATGGCGGCTTTTCGTTTACCAGCGAGAACTATCTGGTTCGGTGCAATCAAGACGGGGAGGTGATTTGGGCTAAAAAATTTACCAGCTCAAATAGTGAATTCAGTTCAAGTGCGTCTGTTTTTTTGATAAAAACTAAAGGAAAAGGCTATTATTTTAGCACAGCTACATCAAATTTTTTGAATGACGTCCAATATTTTATGGAGTTGGATTCAATGGGCGAGTTGCTTTGGGGGTTTCAAATAAAGCTGGAAGAGTTATGCTATACCCCCGCAGCATCTGCTCAAGGCCCGGTATTCCCAATCAAAGACCCTCTTTTTGCCAACAAACTCTACCTCATGCGCCCCAACAACCATGGTTTTGCCGGTGGATGTGCGGAACAGCCCTTTTCCGTGAATGTATCCTCAGCTTTTATAACCAGTAGTTCGACCTCAATTCCATTACAATATGCCCCAGTTCAGGCGGTGACACCTGCCCCTCTAAACATAGAGGATTACGATGCAAAATTAACGGTAGGATGTCCGCAATTTCCTATTTGTGCTGAAATCTGTGACAATCAGGGAGTAGACGATGATCGAAACGGATACCCCGACTGTTTTGACGCTCCATGTGGATGTTTAGACAACCCATCTTGTTTTTCTACCGCTAAACCTGACAATTTTCAATGCAGGATTGCCTGGGAATCACCCTTAAAAAACATCAATATTGCTGGCGTACCCTTGGTTGCCAACCTGGATCGCTGGAATAATTCAATTCCTGAAATTGTAATTCAGCAAACATCTGGTTACGCTACCGGTAAATCTCCTAAAATATTAATTTTCAATGGAGATGGTTCGGATGCGCTTACCCCATCGGAGATAACATTATCAACAGAAGCATATCCCGGCGGGCAATTGGCCATTGGCGATTTGGACGGAAATCAGCACGCTGAGATATTGGCAATACATGATTACAAGGTGTCCGCATTTACCAATTATGGGTCTTCCAACGCGCCTTCAACCTGGGGAAGCACCTATTCAAATGATGGTTTAGAATTGGAAGAATGGCGACCACAGTTGACAGATTTTAACCAGGATGGCAATCCGGAGGTATATGCCGGCAACCGTATTATGATAATGGACACCTCTATTCACCGTTTTATTAGGGCCATCAGAGGAGACGCATCCAAACCACATGGCCGATTGGCCTATCGAAATGCATTATACAAGACAGCGCAAACGCTCGCTGCAGAGTTATTGACGCGTTCCAATTGTAACGGCGACCCTGATTGCGATGGCCTGGAACTGGCTGCCGGACCAGTCATTTATTCTGTAGATTTGGATGGCTGGGACGGTGACGCGCATCAATTGACTATCCAGCGCGATCTGAACACCCAGGATACTTCTCTGGCCGTTTGGAGCGATGGATTCACTTCCGTTGCAGATATAGATCTGAACCATACCCCTGATTTGGTTGTAGCGGGTAAACGAGACTCCATCCATGGCGTTTACGTCTGGAACCGGAACGGTTTGCTTGCATTTTTCCCTTATCCGGAAAATACAGCGTTCAGCGGATCAATGCCCTGTATTGCCAATGTTATCAATGACCAGCTTTTGGGTTATGACAATGATTATCCTGAAATCATTGCATCCAGTCAAAATCGCCTGACCTGTTTTAGTTTAAATGCATGGATGTCCAACCCCGCCTCCCCTTACTGGTGGAGTATTTCCACTTCAGATTCCATTGGCTTGGCTACACCGGTTGCTTTTGACTTTAACACTGATGGTTTAGACGAACTGGTGTTCCAGGATGAAGCGCAATTGCGGTTGATGTACGCTGGTGCTGAACCCCTTCCGCCCGGTGTGGACCCAAACCGAAACTGGCACGTTGTTGCGGCGCCTACGGTGACTGGCACGCAGTATCCGGTGGTGGCTGATTGTGATGGCGATGGCGAGGCAGAGATAATATTTACTTCTTTCGATGTCGGAGGGCCTGACGAGTATGGCAGTTTGCGCGGACGTTTGCGGGTGCTGGAAGCCGCCAATGTTCCGTGGCCACCCGCTCGACCCATTTGGAATCAGTATGGCTATTCTGGTACGCACATCACCGATGATCTGAGTATTCCTGTCCACCCATTGGAGTCGCATAAACCTATTGGAGGGAATCTCATTTATAATCGTTTTTTAGGCCAGGCGCCCGTGCTCAATCAACAATTTGAGCCATTTATTTATCTGCCCAATGCTGTTATTTCCGTGGATAGCAGTTGGTGCGATGAGGAGCAAGTGCACTTTCGGGTTAACGTGTGCAACCAGGGAGATCATGTACTACCTGACAGCCTGCCTATCCGATTTTACGACGCCCATCCAGTGCTGTTAAACGCATCGCCTTGGGGCGATTTGTATTTCCTGCATCCAGGCGAGCTGGCTCCGGGAGACTGCGCTTCGCAAGTATTGTCGCTACCTGTTTCTGTGAAAGGACAAATACTTTATGGTATGCTGAACGATAATGGTTTAAATAGCACTCCGTTGGATTTAAACCAAAATTTTAAGCCTGCCAAATCATTCGAGTGTTCATTCTGGGATAACCTGTTCACTATCTCAAAAGACTGGACAACGCCCGTGCTGGACTTGGGGTCAGACTTAGTGTCGTGCAGTGCCAATGCTGTAACACTCCAAGCGGACCCCGCATTCGCGCGTTACCGCTGGCAAGATGGTTTTCCGGAGGCTCAGTACACTGCTTCCGGCCCCGGGAAATATTGGGTGGATGCCTGGGATGAATGTGGCTTCAAGCAATCCGATACAGTTTTAATCAGCCTGTCTGCCATGAGCCATTTGGAGTTGGGCGAGGCGCCAATCATTTGTCCGGGAGATACCCTTCATTTTTCGGTGTCGGGCTTTGAAAACGTAACCTGGACACCGGCGCAACTGGTAGATTGCGCGACTTGTCCAAACGTTCAGCTTGCCCCTGTAGTGAGCGTTTTACTGGTGTCCACCGGTGTAGCGGGCAATTGTATTGCAAGTGATTCGGTGTCTATCCATGTTCGTCAGGCGCCTGAAATTACGCAAATTGCATCCACCACAGCCCAGCAACAAATGAACAACGGCAGTGCCTGGGTCGTTGTGATGGGCGGACAAGCCCCCTATCAAATTATCTGGAATACCATGCCTCCACAATTCGGCGATTCCATTTTTCACTTGCCGGCCGGAATGTATCAAGTACGCATTACAGATGCTGCGGGCTGTCAGACCACGGGCAATGTGACCGTAGATCAAACGCTTGCCGCCAGCACAGCCGAACCTATTCCTTTCCAATTGCATCCTAATCCAGCAGGCAAGCAATTTATATTGGAATGGCCAATGGAGGCGATTCAGCTCTTGGTGTTTAATGCATTGGGAGAACAAATCCTGGTTAAAGACCTGGCTCAAAAGGGGCATAGCCTGGCCGTAGATTGTTCAAACTGGGCCGCAGGAACGTATGATGTAGTACTCAGAACAACTGGCAGCCAATGGACACGAAAGTTGGTGGTGCTTCGATGAATGCGTGGCTTTTAGCAAAACTTTAAGCCAACTATTCAGCCCTCACATACTATTTGCCGGGCGCCGACTGTTTATAGACGTTTTCCATCCGAAAGTTTTTCACTTCACTCATTTCCTGCTGCTTATACGCCACTTCCTCGACTTCATTCAACTGCTAATTTTTGTATGAACCGATTCTGGTTGTGTGCGTGGCTGTGCGGAGTGGGACTCACTCCTTTAGCTGCCCAGGAAAACGAAACCTTTCATATCTGCACCGAGATCATACTCGATGCTCCTGAAAACGAACTCCCGTCCTTGCCACCCGGTTTAACCGCCCGCGCTGTGGGCTTCAGACCGGAGATTGGCAAATACTGGCCCAATGGCAAAGTATTGAAAGTGCGCTTCCTCGGCGGCACCGAAGCCGAGCGGGCAAAAGTGCGCAAATACGCCGTGGAATGGTCGGACGTGGCCAATATCAGGTTTTTGTATGTGGAGAAAGGGCCCTCCGACCTGCGGGTGAGTTTCAGCCCTGGTCTGGGGACCTGGTCGCTGATCGGCACCGACGCCAGTCGGATGCCTCAAAATAAGCCCACTATAAATTTTGGTTGGATCAACAGCCGCACGCCGGAATCCGACTATCGGGCCGCTATTCTCCACGAGTTTGGCCATGTGCTGGGCCTTTTGCACGAACACCAGCATCCTAATGGCGGCATTCCCTGGGACAAATCCAAACTCTACGCCTATTATCAACGCACGCAAGGCTGGGAGCCCGAACGGGTGGACGAACAGGTGTTATCGCGCCTCAACAGTACCAGAACGCAATATACCCGCTACGATCCGGCGTCCATCATGCATTACCCCATTCCCAATGCGCTGACGGTCGGCGACTTCGAAGTGGGCGAAAACAATGATCTGTCGCCCACGGACCGCGCCTTCGTGGCAAAAGTATATCCGAAAAAATCCGTTGGCGCAGTCACCCCTGGAGTTATTGCTTCACCGCCACCGGCACAGGTGGATGCTACCCTGACCATTCGCGATGAACTTGCCGTCGGGCAAAAACGTGAGCAGGTGTGGCTGACCATAAACGGCGTTACACGCAGTTTTACACTGGATCAAACCGGACAACGGGCTGCACAGATAAGTTTCACGCTACCGAAAGCCGGCCCCTGCGACTACGAAATATACACCAAGACCACTTTTCTGCGCCGTGTGGACGGCGTCCTGAAGGAAGTGCAGCGCCAGGGATACGGTTCTGGCAGGCTGAACGTGCGCGGGCAGCTTGCGTTTGACCTTGTGATGGGCAATGTTATTCGGGATGGGTATTTTGAGGTTAAGCTGGTGGCCGGGCAGGTGGCTTCGCGGTAGTGGGGGCGAATAAATCTGTTCTGGCTTGCCGGCACAGCCGGCGGGAATAGTAGGCACGAGGCTGAAGCCTTCGCGCCAGCGGTGCCGGAAGAGCCAAGCTCAATGCACTGATCTGCGAAATTCGGTACATGTATCGTCAATAAAAATGAATGAGTGAAATTGAATTGACGAGGAAAAAAACTATCTTTGTAAAGCAACCAAATGAACCAGATTTTATGTACCCCGGCAATTTTCACTATAAATATACGGATCTGTACTTTACTACCGCCACCGTAAAAAATTGGAAACACCTTTTACGGCCAGATAAGTATAAAAAAATCATAGTAGATTCCTTAATCTACCTGGCGAAAGAGCAGACTGTGAGGATTCATGCTTTTGTCATCATGCCCAATCATTTCCATTTGATCTGGCAAATGATCGCGGAGCAGTCCCTGTCAAAGGTGCAACTTCGATTTATGAAGTACATTGCGCAACAAATCAAGTTTGATCTGATTGACCATCACCCTGATGTGTTAGAACATTTCAAAGTAGACCGCAAAGACCGGGAATATCAGTTTTTCAAAGAACGTCCTTTGTCGGTGCCACTTTTTACAGACTCGATCGTGTCCCAGAAAATGGACTATATCCACCGGAATCCGATACAACCCAAATGGAATCTGGCTGAAGTGCCGGAAGCATATCCTTGGTCCTCAGCGGGATTTTACCTGCGGGCAGATATGAATTGGTTCTTTTTAACGCACTTTTGGTACGGGAGTGACTGGCCACCACCGTTTGAATAAGAGAAGGTATCGAGGTTTGTCATGGTTGGCCATCGAAGCGACACCGGGTCACTACTTTAGCCACACTTGGTTTTCTTTCATTTTCATCCAAAATCTAAACCCAGCGCCGCGCTTGTGTCTTTTGACCAATCACTCTACTGGATTAATAATCAATTATCTGCAAAGCTGATATTCCCTCTCGCGTGGGCGCTTGGTCAAAAGACACAAGCGCGGCGTTGGGCATAGGATTTTGAGGGAAGCAAGCGGGAAGACCAAGCGAGGCAGAAAGGTCGGGAAGGCACAAGCGCGGCGTTGGGTATGGAATTTGGAGGTAAGCATACGGGAAGACCTGGCGAGGCAGAAAATTTAATTCGCTCTAGAAAACGGAGTCCAGGATTTTAATTTTAAACAATAAAATGTGATGAAAAAATTATGTGTTTTAATTTTGTTGGGTGTTTTTAATGCTGTCAATTTAATTGATGCCCAAACACCAGTAAGTATTAGTATTACTTTCGAAAAAGACACA
>JAUSMG010000456.1 GCA_030645295.1 Saprospiraceae bacterium
AAACGCCACAAGATAGTGCAAAACCCAAGCCTTAATATAAATGCGTAAATGAAGTAATCAGTAATCTTTGTTTTTGAGGTTTTTGGAAACCTCAAAAACCAAATATTTACTTTTGCGGCTATGCTCGACCAAATACGTTCCGAACTTTCGCGAAAAAATGCACGTCTGGTAGCCGTTTCCAAAACCCATCCCGCTGATCGCATTTTGGAGATTTACAGCCAGGGCCAGCGCCTCTTTGGCGAAAACCGCCCTCAGGAGATGCTCGAAAAACAGGCCACGCTGCCTGCTGATATCAAATGGCACCTCATTGGCCATTTGCAGACCAATAAGGTGAAATCCATTGCTCCTTTCGTCGCGCTCATCCATTCCGTGGATAGTTTGCGGCTGCTCCAGGAGATTGACAAACAAGCACTTAAAAACAACCGGGTTATTGATTGTCTGCTCCAATTTCACATTGCTCAGGAGGAGACCAAGTTTGGATTGAGCGAAGAAGGGGCCATCGAAATACTTACAAGTCCATCGTTTTCCACCCTCAGAAATGTTCGCATTTGCGGTGTGATGGGCATGGCGACTTTTACAGAAGATACCAACCAGCTGCGCCTGGAGTTTCGCCACTTAAAAACTATTTTTGATCACTTGAAGGCGAGGTTCTTCTCACAAGCCGAGCATTTCCGTGAAATTTCTATGGGAATGTCGAGCGATTGGCACATAGCATTGGAAGAAGGGAGCACTTTGCTCAGGATCGGCAGTTTGATCTTTGGGGAGCGATGAGCCAATATATTTTCCTTGAAAACCAAACCATGCAGTGCAAGGCGTGTTATGTAGGGCGAAATTCATTTCGTGTTACAAAAATGCATTATGAATTTCGAGATACTTAAGTATGAATTTTAAACCCATTTTTAACAAAGAAAAACGCCCCATCCTAATCGCCGGACCCTGTTCGGCGGAAACAGAGGAGCAGGTGCTTTCTACCGCATACGGCCTTGCAAATCAAGGCATTGATCTGTATCGGGCAGGCATTTGGAAGCCTCGTACCAGACCAGGTGCATTCGAGGGCGTAGGAGTTGCCGGATTGCCCTGGTTGCGGCGTGTCAAAGAAGAAACCGGGATGAAAGTGACCACGGAAGTTGCTACCGGACAACACGTTTACGAATGCCTGAAATATGGCATAGATGTTTTTTGGATCGGGGCACGCACCACCGTAAATCCATTTTCGGTGCAGGAAATCGCCGACGCGATGGCGGGCACGGATATTCCGGTTATCGTTAAAAACCCTGTGAATCCCGACTATAAACTCTGGGTAGGCGCCATCGAACGCCTGCACAAAGCTGGTCTGCGACGAATTGCAGCCATTCACCGGGGCTTTTCAACATACGGTGATTCAAAATATCGCAATGTGCCGCGCTGGCAAATGGCGATCGACCTGATGCAGGAATTCCCCGGTCTTGAGGTAATATGCGACATTTCCCACATCTGCGGCAGACGCGATATTCTGGCTGAAACGGCCCAAAAGGCTTACGATCTCAATTTTGATGGTTTGATGGTGGAAGTCCATTCTGATCCCGACAAGGCTTGGAGCGATGCTTCCCAGCAAATAACACCCGAGCGTTTCGGGGAAATGATCAGTACGCTGGTTCGGCGTCACTCTACCTCACAAGATCCTGATTTTCAGGAGCAAATAGAAAGTTTCCGCCAGCAGATCGATGAGTTCGATGATGAAATCATTCAACACATCGCCCAGCGGATGCATTTGGTGCGGGAGATCGGCTATGTCAAAAAAGACAAAAACGTGGCGATCTTTCAATTGGAACGCTGGCGTGCATTGGCAGAAGCTTGCCGGATCCGTGCTGAAAAGGGCGACCTGAGCCGTGAGTTCATCAGTATGTTTCTGGAAGCCATCCATCAGGAGGGCATCAGCCAGCAAGAGCGCATTATGAACGATGGGATGGTAGAGTCTACGGTAACCGGTGATTTGTGGATGAACGATTGACCATTACCTTCGCCCCATGTTCCGTTTTCAACACCCTGATCATCTATGGCTGCTCGCCGCGGTGCCGATTTTGTTGTTGCTCTTGTTTGGCTATCGGCAATGGCGGCGCAATGTGCTTACCCGTTTGGGTGAAACTGCGCGCTTAATGCCGGTTTTTTCTGAGCTTAAATTTTGGCTAAAAGGGATCCTGTTTGCCCTGGCCCTCGTTTTTTTGTCCCTGGCCTGGGCCAATCCGCAAATGGGCGCTAGAAAACAAACCACTACCCAAAAGGCTGCTGATGTGTTCCTGGCGATTGATATTTCGCAAAGTATGCTTTGTCGTGACGTAGCGCCAAGCCGGCTCGAACTCACTAAAATATTTGCTCAAAAGATCGTGCAAGCCCTTGAAGGCGAACGCATTGGCCTTATTTTTTTTGCTGGAAATGCATTTCTTGCAGTGCCGCTTTCTACAGACTACTCTTTCGTATTACAAAGTATTCAAAGCGCCAGTCCAGATCTGCTTACGGAGCAGGGCACTGCCATTGGTTCCGCGCTCGAACTGGCTGAAAAGTCCTTTGAGTCTGAGTCTGGGGGAGGTCGGGCCGTGGTGCTGATCACCGATGGGGAAAATCACGATGAAGCGGCGCTTGACACTGCAAAAAAATCTTTCGACAGGGGAACTGTTGTTTTAGCGGTAGGCGCGGCCACTGCCGGCGGAGGTCCCATTCCCAGCAGTGATTGGGAGGGTAGCCAGTACAAACGCGATGAAAAAGGGGAAGTGGTGCGTACACGGCTTAATGAAGATCTGCTGCGCAAGATCGCGCAGGCGGGCGGAGGTCAGGCGCTCAACATTAGCCAGAGTGACCGGGCCGTGGCAGCCATTGAGCGAGCAGTGGGCAGGCTTGAAAAACGTGCTTTAGAAGTGCGTTCTTTAAGCGAATTGGAGTCCTGGTATCAATGGTTTTTGTTTCCGGCGTTGCTCTTTTTAAGCCTTGAAACCTTGGTTTCATTTCGGAAAAGACAAAAAATTGCGGAATAGTATTTTTAACAGGATTTAAAAGTGCCCTCACATTTTGGTAATTTGGATAAATTACACACCATGAAATATTTACACGTTAATATATTTTGCCTTTCAATTCTTTGGATGAACACCGTGATCGCACAGTCCACCCACACGCCATTGCGAAAAGGCGACCGGGCCTATGATCGGGAACTATACAAAGCCGCTGAAAAGGAATATCGCACCGCGGCAGACCGAGATATGGGTAATCCACAGGCCGTTTATAATTTAGGCAACACACTTTATCAGCAAGGAAAATTTGAAGACGCAGAAGAACGCTTTCTGCAAGTGACGAATCATACCAAAACGCCTGCACACCGTGCGGATGCCCTGCATAATCTGGGCAATGCCTTTTTAAAACAACGGAAGTATAAGGAAGCCGTTCGGGCTTATGAGGAAAGCTTGCGGGTTTGTCCCGCCGATCTTGGCGCTAAGCAGAACCTTCAAATGGCCAAAAAAAAGTTACAGGAAGAAGAGCAGAAAGATAAAGAGAAACAACAGCAGAAACAACAACAAGAACAGGATCAGCAGAACCAAAATCAGGATCAACCACCCCCACAAAATACTCAGGATCAGCAAGATCAACAACAAAATCAACCCAATCAATCCCAACAAAATCCACAAGGTCAACCCCGGCAACCACAAAACGAGCAACAAAAAAAACAGGAAGAACAGCGATTAAAAAAGGAGGACGCCAAACGGCTGCTTGAAACCGCTGTTGGCCCGGACGACCGTAAAAACGCACAGAAATACCGCGCTGCACAGCAGCAATCCAAACCGAAAGGTTCAAAGAAGGATTGGTGACCGTTAGACCCGCAAATCAGGGTTGATATTCTCAGAAAGTTCCCGGTAAATCTCCTGCCAGGCTGGATTCTCGGCCAGCAGGTCAAGATGGCGGCGCACAGTATCTACATCGCCGCGCATGGCAGGTCCCGTTTGCATTCGGGCGGGTGAGTCTTGCAGGGCTTTGGCAAGCGTTTCTTCCATGAGCGGGTGCAGGAGTTCAAAGGGCAAGTCCTTTTCATCCAAAATTTTCTCGGCAATGGCAAAACAGCGATTGGCAAAGTTATTGGCAAAAACCGCTGCAACATGAAGCAGGGCCCGCTGCTCATCATTTACGCGATATACCAGATTGCCGATGGTTTTGGCGATTTTTTTCAAGAACAAGACATCCTCTTCCGATTGGGCATCCACACAGAAAGGAATTTTTGACCAAACGGGCGTGTGTTCCAAAGAGAAGGATTGAAGCGGGTAAAAAACCCCATATCGTTCAAAATGCGGCGCCAATACAGCCCCGGCCGTTCCACCAGAGGTATGCGTTACCAGCGCATTTTGCACGAAAGGTGCAAAGGCTTCCGCCACATCCTCTATAGCATCGTCACGAACGGCAATGATGATCCAATCGGCATCCGGAAGCACATCCGCCGGCGAATCTGACCAGGGAGTGTTCAAACTTTCAGCAAGAATTTCCGCATGCACGGCAGTACGACTTATGATCTGAGTCACCGGTATACCCTTGCTTTTCAGCCGTTTGCCCAGATGCCAGGCAATTCTACCCGCTCCTACGATTACGATTTTCATCAGAACTATGAACGATAAACTATGAACGATAAACGACGCGAATGTAAGCGTTCATTGTTTATAGTTCATCGTTCATCGTTCATCGTTCATCGTTCATAGTTCCTAAGAATTCTTCACCGTGTTCACGAAAGCCCGCACCCCGTCCAAGGGCGTATCCGGGTACACCCCGTGGCCGAGGTTGGCAATGTGATGGCCGCCAAAAGCCCGGAGCATCGCAACGGTTTCTTTTTCAATGGTTTTTGTGTCGGCGTATAATGTGCAGGGATCGAGGTTTCCTTGTAAAACCTTTGCGCCTCCGGTTTTTTCCTTTGCAAATGCCGGAGCAATATTCCAATCCAATCCAATCACTTGGCAGGGCAACTCAGCCAGATCTTCCAATGCAAACCAGGCGCCTTTGGCAAATACGGTCTTCGGAACTTGCGGCAAGGCCTCGCAGATCTGACGCAGGTAGGGCACGGCAAAAGCGCGGTAATGTGCCGGCGGCAATTCGCCTGCCCAGGAGTCAAACAGTTGCAACAGATCTGCTCCGGCTGCAACCTGATTGCGCAGGTAAGCGATGGTGGTATCGGTGATTTTTTGCAACAACTCGTGCGAAAGCCCTGGATTGGTATAAAGCAGGCGGCGGGCTTTGGAGAAAGTTTTACTCCCGCTGCCCTCTACCATGTACGCAAGGATGGTCCAGGGAGCGCCTGCGAAACCAATGAGCGGCACACGCCCAGCCAATGCACTTTTGCTGATCTGGAGGGCATCGTAGACGTATTGAAGGGCGGTGGCGGCTTCCACGCCTGAGCGCAAACGATCCACATCCTGTTGATTTTCAATTGTTTTTGGGAACCGTGGGCCTTTGGCTTCGATCATTTCATAATCGAGCCCCATGGCTTCCGGAATGACCAGAATATCCGAAAATACGATGGCCGCGTCCACGCCCAATTCGTCCACAGGCTGAAGCGTAGCCTCGGCAGCAGCTTCGGGTGTTTTTACAAAAGCCTTAAAGTCCGGGAACCGCTGACGAAGGGCGCGGTATTGAGGCAGGATCCGTCCGGCCTGACGCATGAGCCATACGGGCGGGCGTTCAGTGGTTTCGCCGAGGGCGGCGCGGAGAAAGAGGTGGTTGGTGGATTGTTTACCCGCCATAGCCTTGGCGAAGGCGGGTAAATTGGTGATTGGCGATTGCTCGATTGTCATGCTTGCTAAAAAATTGAAGCGCAAAAGTAAGTCAGGGTGGGGTAGGACTGGGAAATAACGGGTGTTTGTGACTTGAAAGTGACGTTGAACCAGTAGAGAAATGCAGATGGAAATCTAAACGTCAGAAATTGTGGAGCGTTTAGTATGTTTGCTGCATCTTCCTTAAAAACAGCGTATACATATGAAACATCTTACCACTTTACTGGTCTTTGCGGCCATTTTCAACAGCATTTCGGTTTCAGCACAAAAGAACAGGCTTACAGCTGGCCTATTTTACTTGCCTACCTGTGGCGAAAACGTTGCACATGGTTCGCTGGGATATTTTAGAACTTTGGAAGGCAAGCATTCCATTGGCCTGAAAACCTCGTTGAGCACAGATGCGATGGAAGTGCCAAAAAACTACCCTCGAGACTATATTGTAAGCACAGAATTGGTCCACCGTTGGAGTTTCCGGTCCATGAGACGGCCTTCTCAGTGGCATTTAGACGCCGGACTTGCCGTGCGTAGCCAAATCAAAAAGATTCCGGCACACCAATTTATGGAATGTATTATGGGAATGACGGAAGCAGAATTGCGGTCATGGGAGGCGTACAATTCGACCAGCCATGTTGAAGCAAGCTTTCGTCCGGGTATTGCCACTGCCGCCAGCTGGGAGTATGCCTTGTCAGAGCACTTTAGCCTTGGATTTGGAGTCATGGCCAATGTCTATATTACACAAAAGGAGCCCAATGAATTTTTAATCATGCCTAGTCTGACTACATCCTATAGGTTTTAATATTAGAAATGAAACAGAAAAACGACTACTCTCTGGCCGAGGCCATGCAGGCGATGCTTAAAGAATATCGCCTCGGACCGCAACTCAATGAGATGCGGGTAAAAACGCTTTGGGCTGAACTCATGGGTAAGACCATTAATACCTATACTTCACAAATTACGGTGCGCAAAGGGGTACTCTATATCAGCATCCTTTCTGCGTCGTTGAAGCACGAACTCTCCTACGGAAAAGACAAAATCCGGGATCTGATGAATGCGGAATTGGGGGAAGACTTTATTAAAGATGTAGTGATCCGGTAATAGATCACGCGATAAGAAATCATTCTGTTTCATGTGATTTCAACTTGTTAGGAGCAATTTTGTTAAGGCGGTTCGACACCTTAATTCAGAAGGTGCCTGCTCATTATGCCTACTCCTGTTTCCCTATTTTGGTTCCGTCGTGACCTGCGCTTGGATGATAATGCCGGTCTATACCATGCCTTACGCGGTCTGGCGCAAGGTCTGGCGCGAGGCTCTGCCTCGTGCCCTGTCCTTCCCGTATTCATTTTCGACCAGGAAATCCTCGATGATTTGGAGGATAAAAAAGACGCACGAGTCGAGTTCATCCACCATGCGGTATCTGACTTGAAAAAGCGTCTGGAAGAAATGGGCAGTAGCCTGCTCGTGCGCTACGGAAATCCCCGGGAAATCTGGTCCCAATTGTTGCATGAATTCAACATCTCGTCAGTCTTCACCAATTATGATTTTGAGCCTTATGCCATTGAGCGGGATAATGCGGTACGCCAGTTGCTTTCGACAAAATACATCCCTTTTCACACCTTTAAAGACCATGTCATTTTTGAAAAAAATGAGGTGTTGAAAAGTGACGGTACGCCCTACACCGTGTTCACTCCCTATAGCAAACGCTGGCTCGAAAAACTCCAAATGAAGTGGAGTACAACTCCTGAGGAGGATGGTGAGCCCCGACAAGTTTCATATTACTTGACTTCATATCCAACGGAAAAATATTTCACCAACTTCCTGAAAATCACACCTCAACCCCACCCCCCTCAACTTTCCAACATGGGCTTTGAACCTGCCGGAATTGACTTTCCACCCACCAGCGTTGCCCGAAGCCTTATCCGCAACTACGACAAAACCCGCGACATCCCCAGTCTACCCGGCACCTCGCGGCTTGGCGTTCATTTTCGTTTCGGAACCATCAGTATCCGGGAGAAAGCACGACACGCTCAACGCCTCAACGCTACTTACCTCAACGAACTGATCTGGCGGGATTTTTACAGCCAGATCCTGGGGAATTTCCCCCTTGTGGTCGGAAATCCATTCCGTCCGCAATACGACCGGGTGGAATGGCGGGATGCACCTGAAGATTTAGAAAAATGGAAAAACGGCCTCACAGGTTACCCCATCGTTGACGCTGGCATGCGGGAATTAAACGCAACGGGTTATATGCACAACCGGGTACGGATGATCGTCGCAAGTTTCTTTTCCAAACATTTATTGCTGGATTGGCGGCTCGGCGAAGCTTATTTTGCGCAAAAACTACTGGATTATGACCTCGCCAGCAATTCAGGCGGCTGGCAATGGGCTGCAGGTTGCGGTACCGATGCAGCGCCCTACTTCCGCATTTTTAATCCGTCAGAACAGACCAAAAAATTTGATCCTGAACACAAATACATCCGAAAATGGGTGCCAGAATTTGGAACTCCAAGGTATCCTAAGCCCATGGTGGAGCACACTTTTGCGCGGGAAAGATGTTTAAGAACTTACAAAGCTGCGCTTCAATAGGTTTCAAGTAACAAGTTAAAAGTAACAAG
>JAUSMG010000468.1 GCA_030645295.1 Saprospiraceae bacterium
CTTATTTTCTTGATTATGGCCCTGCATCCTTTCAAAAATTTCTTGCCTTTTGTCTTCTTCTTTTTGAGTCAAACGCTTTTCAGCCAAACCATTATTTGGCAGGAGGATTTCTCTGGCGCCCCACCAGCGCCGGGCTGGACCGAAAATTTTACAGACTGCGATGGTACACCGCAATCTTTTAACGGGGTGATGAACAATCGATATGAGATCACGGACATGGAAGGCGCTCCCTGCTGCCCTGGCCCCAACACTGGTGGTGGCAACGACAACGAATGGGCAACCAATGACATCACGATCACAGGATATTGCAATGTAAGTATATCGGTTTCTTATGGTTCGATCGGAACCTTTGAATGCAGTGCAGGCGGACCTTATTTTGGTTGCACTGGTAATATAGCGATTGACAATGGGCACGACCAAATAGTATTTGAATACAGCATTGATGGAGGCGGTTGGGTACAATTTGGATATGTATGTGGAACTACACCTGCGGGCCCAGCAACCGTTGCCGGACTATCTGGTAATACCATCCGGGTACGGGTCCTGCCTGCCAACAAATCTACCGCTGAAACCTACTGGTTTGACGATGTGACCATTACCGGAATTTTGCCCACAGTGGATCCGGAACCAGATGTGGTCGTATGTGCAGGATTCGGGGTGAATGTTATGTTCACGGGCACCGGCAATCCGGCCCCAACTTTTGACTGGACCAACGACAATACAGCCATTGGACTGGGCGCTTCAGGTTCAGGAAATATTAATTTTACCCCCCCCACCAACATTTCGCAACAGGAAGTTGCAACCATTACCGTGACCCCCGTTTCACCGGGCTGTAGTGGTATGCCGGAAACATTTACGATCACCGTGAATCCGCTACCGCAAACAGACGACCCCGCCGACGTAGTGGCATGTTCAGGGGACATGGTAGACATCATATTTACGGGCAACGATCCGAACGCTACCTATCATTGGACCATAAATGGCATTCCGCCAAATCCTTTGTTCCCGGCCAGTGGGAATGGGAATATCAGCGGTACAGTACCTTTCATTCCGTTCCCGGTAAGTGGAACGGTGACTGTACATGCTGAATCAGCGGAAGGCTGCATAGGGCCCAATCAAACTTTCATGGTTTCTTTGTTCCCTGCCATTTCAGCTACTTTTACCATGACCAGTCCGGCCGATCTTTGTGCCGGGCAGCAGGCTGCTTTTTCAGTAAATTTTAGCGGCGGAAGTGCCCCTTATACCTTCACTTATGCCCTTAATGGAGTAAATCAGCCCCCTTTAAACACCAACAACGACCCATTCACCTTTAATGTGCCACTATCTGCAAGTGCCACTATTTCTGCGGTGAGCATGACGAGCGGCAGTGGATGTGTAAAAGATGTGGATGGTACATTTGACATCAATGTCATTCCGGCGCCGACTGCTACCCTGGTTCCCGGGCCAAGCAATCTTTGCGAAGGAGACGCGCTAGACTTACAATTTGAATTTAACGGAACAGACGATTACACCTTTGTTTACGCCATTAACGGGGTTCCCCAACCGTCCATTACCGCAACAGGGCCGAGTTATACTTTGACGGTAAACCCGCCGGTTGGTACGACAAACTATACCCTTACTTCCGTCACCAGCAATGGATGTACCGGCACTGCAAGCGGAACACATTCTGCTATTGTAGTTGCAACCCCTACCGCTTTTATCAATGGAAATCCCGTGATCTGCGCCGGGCAAAATGCCACGATACCGATTACTTTTACCGGCGCTGCGCCATGGACTTTTGTGTATTCTATTGACGGTGTGGACGAGCCGCCGATCACGACCAACAGCAGCCCGTATTTTATAAATGCAATGTATTCCAGTACAACAACACTTGAATTGGTGAGCGTATCCACGGGGAACTGTCCGGGAACGACCTCCGGTATTGCGATAGTGACCGTGCAACCCGGCGTAACGGGTATCCTTGCTTCCGGTACGAATGCCATTTGTGTGGGACAAAACGACACCCTTGATTTTAGTTTTTCCGGTGCAAGCCCTTATACCTTCATTTATTCGGCAAATGGAACACCCCAGCCGCCCATCACAACCAGCAATGGCACATATCAAATAGCCGTTTCACCGGCTATTTCTACGACCTATACGTTGACAAGTGTCAGCAATGGTAACTGTCCGGGTGGCAGTGTGAGCGGTACTTTCACGTTAACAGTGGCGACGCCTCCCACGGCCACTATTTCCGGAACAGACACCATTTGTCTGGAACACTCGGCACCCTTAATCATTAGTTTCACGGGCACAGCCCCCTGGACATTTGCCTATGCAGCCAATGGTGTACCAGTGGATACCATTACCACGAGCCTCAATCCTGATACCATTACCGTAAGCCCGATCGCGACCACAAGCTACACCCTTACCAGTGTCAGCTCGGGGACTTGCGGAGGCTCTGTTTCAGGGACGGCCACCATCAAAGTAAATCCTAACCCAACGGTTACCATATCCGGAGGTGGCCAGATCTGTCAGGTTGGTCCTGGCACCGATATCATTTTCCATTTTACCGGCACGGCGCCATGGACGGTGACCTACAGAGCCAACAATGATACCCTTACAGCCACCAGTTCGGTTAGTCCGCTGGTTTTACCTGTGAACCCAAACATTGGAACATTTTATACCCTGATTGAAATATCAGACTCCTTGTGTACGGATACTGCGGTTGGACAGGTGATCGTATTTGTTTTTACTCCAGCCAATGCACAGTTCTTGGGGAGTGCTTCGTTTTGTGATTCAGCCAATACACAGGTTTCCGTTGACTTTACCGGTACCGGTCCGTTTACGATCAACTATATGATCAATGGCGTAGCACAGCAGCCTGATACTACGTTTGACGACCCTTATATCATTCCGGTAAATGTAACGTCAACCACGACTTTTGAACTAACCAGTATTGAATCTCCCGGATGTACAGGCTTCATCACCGGAGGGCCTGCGGTCATTACGATCAATTATGCGCCTACATATTCAAACCTAGACTTGAATTGCAATATTGCTGCGGGCAATTATGTCGTCACCTTTGATGTGCTGGGCGCTACCCTGCCACTTACTGCAACGGGCGGAAATGGTGGAAGTTTTTCAGGCAATCAATGGACCAGCAACCCTATCCCAATGGGTATGGGGTATAGCTTTACTTTCCACGATGTAAACAACTGTGGAGACGTGACGGTCAGTGGAGCCAATACCTGTAGCTGCTTAACGGAGGCTGGCACCATGGGACTTTCACCAATTAACGCTTGCGAAAGCCAGGTTATCAATGCCGCTTATAATGGTGGTTTTGTCAATGATGGCAATGACACTTTGCTATATATACTCCACTCGAACCCGGCATTGCCGCTGGGGACAATTTTCGGCTGGAATAGCATCCCTTCGTTTGGTTTTCTTCCCGGAATGACTACAGGGACGACCTATTATATATCTTCGATTGCAGGCAACATTAGCGGGGGTGGTTTGGTGGATACCAGCGACTTATGTACGGTGGTTTCCCAGGGCACACCGGTCATTTTCCATGCCTTGCCCTTGGGGGATATGGGTATTTCCAACCCTAATATTTGTTTGGGAGACTCTGTGACCTTGACGGTCAATTTCACCGGAACTGCACCATTTTCATTTGCTACAGAAATATTGGGGATTCCACAGCCCACTGTTGGTGGAATCAATGGCAGTTCGCATTCCTGGACCATTGCCCCTTCAGCCAATACGGTAATAACGCTGGACAACGTTTCAGATCAATATTGCCCGAATGGAGAAGTACTGGGAATGGCCAGTATAACCGTCTCGCTGCCACCCGTGGTGAGCAACGTACAAACGATATGTGATTACAATACAGCCACTTATATTGTCACTTTTGACATCATTTCAGGAGCCCCGCCCTTCAATTTGTCGGGCATGGCCGGTTTTTTTGCCGGTAATACCTTTACGAGTATTCCGATTCCGTTTGCTTCTGGAACCTTTTTTGCGACCCTGCTTGATTCAAACAACTGCGGTGCGGACACCATCAGTGGATTGTCCAATTGCAACTGCACGGGCAATGCTGGAGTTATGAGTCAAATACCCGACACGGTTTGTCAGAACGTCATACTGAATGTGCCCGCAGCACAAAACACCGTGCTGGATTCGGATGATCAACTGATGTACATTCTC
>JAUSMG010000472.1 GCA_030645295.1 Saprospiraceae bacterium
TCGCCGATTTCTTTACGAACCATTGTAAACTCTATTGGCAAAACTGAAAATTGGTATTACTTTTTTGATGGAATAAAATTCACTCGTGATCATGGTCATTATAGCCTTAATATCCAATTCTCAAATGGATCGAAAGCCCAAAATGTAGGTGGTGACATACAATTGGGAAAAGTATTTGATTTTTATAGATGCAAAATTGACAGAATTGATATTCACTCAATGTATAGTGTATATTTTTGGCCAAATGGCAAATCAATGGCTATTTCAGATGAGGAATACAGTATTGATGTAGCCTCAGGCGAGCTCTTGGACAAGAAAGGCAACAAGGTAGAAAGCACTGTTGCCGATGAGAAGAATCAAGCAGCAACTTCAAAAAAGCGTTGGTGGCAAATCCTCCTAAAATGAAAAATGAGTCCCCCGTATTTGATCAAGGGACTCATTTTTGTAAATTAGGAATAAGCATTAGGCGGCCACCGCCAATTCCCGCATCGCAGGCACGGCATCCGCTCGTAGTGGCATCAATTGGGTTTCTAAGAGCCCTACAACATCCAGTGTCTCACCGGTAACGCTAAATACCTCAACAATATATCCAGACAAGTGGAGGGCATTAGCAGGCAAAACCTCAACTATGGTGACAATGTCTCCTCGCTTAAGATTGTGTTCAGGCAAATCTTCAGCGATGGCAACGCGGCTGAATAGTTCAAATTTCATTTTGCTCAAAATTTAGCCATTGGAATCAACGTAATAAACCTGACGACTTCTGAACCCGATTCTCGAAGCCATATTGTTTTGACATTAAGACCATTGGCAATTTCTCCAATAATAATAAAGTATTCCCCAAAAGTATCCTCTTTTTGAAAAACGGCCTCGTTATTTAGCAGTTTTCTCAAATCTTCTTCAAGTGCTTCCCAATTATCAAGTGTGTAACCGCCCTTTTCAAGAAATTTTGATTTGTCACTCTGTTCGTTAAACACAAGCAGGTAATGTGTTAATTTCTCAGGTGCAATGGTGCTGTCTAACGGAAGTTTCATGGTTTCAAATTCTACACATCTATCCGCGCATACTTCGCATTCGCCTCAATAAACGCCCTCCGTGGCGGCACCTCATCGCCCATCAGCATGGCGAACATCCGGTCGGCCTCGTTTGCGTCATCGATCGTGGCAATTTTGAGGATGCGGGTTTTCGGGTCCATGGTCGTTTCCCAGAGTTGTTCGGCGTTCATTTCACCAAGACCCTTGTATCGTTGCACTTTCACGGAATCGTCGTCTTCTTTGCCACCACTAAATTCCAGCTGGGCCGCTTTGCGCTCCGCATCGTTCCAGGCATAACGTTGGTTTTTGCCTTTTTTCACGAGGTACAGTGGCGGCTGCGCAATGTAGATGTGGCCTTTCTCGATCAGTTCGCGCATATAGCGGAAAAAGAACGTCAGTATCAGCGTAGTAATGTGTGAGCCATCGATGTCGGCGTCACACATGATGACCACCTTGTGGTAGCGGAGTTTTTCTGTGTTCAGGATGCGGTGACCTTCATCGTTTTCGCTGATGCTCACACCGAGCGCCGTGAAGATGTTCTTGATCTCCTCGTTTTCGTAAATTTTGTGCTCGAGGGCTTTCTCCACATTCAGGATCTTACCCCGGAGCGGAAGAATGGCCTGTGTGTGACGGTCGCGGCCTTGTTTGGCCGTACCACCTGCAGAGTCCCCTTCGACGAGGAATACTTCGCTCTCGGCAGGGCTTCGGCTGGCGCAGTCGGCAAGCTTGCCGGGAAGGCCACTACCTGTCAGTGCGCCTTTGCGTTGCACCATTTCCCGGGCCTTGCGGGCCGCGTTGCGTGCGGTAGCGGCCAGCACTACTTTCTCAATGATACGCCGGGCAGGATTTGGGTTTTCCTCCAAAAACTGCTTTAGTGCGTCGCCTACACAGCGGCTTACGATGCCCAGTACTTCCGAGTTGCCAAGTTCGCCTTTCGTTTGGCCCTTGAACTGAGGTTCAGGCACTTTCACCGAAACAACGGCGGTCAGACCTTCCATAAAGTCCTCGCCAGAAATGGCAAAAGTTACTTTTTTGAAAAAGCCGTTGTCGTCTCCGTATTTCTTGAATTCCCGGGTTAATGCACGGCGGAAACCGCTAACGTGCGTACCCCCGTCACGGGTGCTGATGTTGTTGACAAAAGCCACCACGTTTTCGGAGTACGAGGTGTTGTAGATCATCGCCACTTCTACGTCCACACCTTCTTCGCGGGTGGCTATGTAGATAGGTTTGTCAATGAGGTTGGTTTTAGCCTCGTCGAGATAAATGACAAATTCCTGCAAACCACCTTCAGAATGGAAGAGCTCGGTTTTGAAGCTACCATCGTCCTCTTTTTCACGCTCATCTACAAGCGAGAGGCGGAGGCCTTTGTTCAGGTAGGAAAGTTCCCGGAGGCGATGGGCCAAAACGTCGAACTTGTATTCGGCGGTCTCAAAGATCTCAGGATCAGGCAGAAAGGTGATGGTCGTACCACGCTCCGTGGTCGTGCCAATTTCGCGAACATTGTATTTTGGTTTGCCCTGGCTGTATTCCTGTTCAAAAACTTACCCTTCGCGGCGTACTTCGGCTTGAAGCATGATGGAAATCGCGTTCACACAGGATACACCTACACCGTGCAAACCACCGGAAACCTTGTAGGAATCCTTGTCAAATTTACCGCCGGCGTGCAAGACGGTCATTACGACCTCAAGCGCTGATTTTTGCAATTTTTCATGCATCCCGGTGGGGATACCACGTCCGTCGTCCGTTACCCGGATGGAATTGTCGGGCTGAATAACGCCTTCGATATGGGTGCAATGGCCGGCCAGGTGTTCGTCGATCGAGTTGTCCACGACCTCCCACACCAGGTGGTGGAGGCCTTTGGTGTCTGTACTTCCGATGTACATGCCGGGCCTTTTGCGCACGGCCTCTAAACCTTCGAGTGCAGTGATGCTGCTTGCGCCGTAATCGCTGGCTGCCGCAATTTTTTGTTTTGGGTCGAGTGCTGAGTCTTCTGTCATGCTTGCGAGTCCTTTGCTACTTTTTGGTTAATGTCCCTGAAACGCTCCCGAGGTATCGGGACAGGTTGTTCCGGTCTAAAAAATTCTACGTACTTTTTTGAATTGCTGACGCGGAACAGCGTTCCGCTTTGGAGTTGCTGATGCGGAACAGCGTTCCGCAATACATACCCAAAAATGTGTGCAAAGATACGGCGCGCCACGTGCAAAAAGAAACCAAAAGGAGAGTTTTTTTGGACTTTTTTTGGAAGTATTTTTTGATCTAAAAAATTGAAAATCAAATCATTAACCATTCATTAAGGTTGAATCCATCCCCATGGGAATAAGCTCCGAAAAGTGTTATAGATTTTCAGCGTCTCCTGCCCACACTTTTGACCTTGTCATTTATTCACCCTCGAAATTCTTGATTTATGAAAAAGCTAACGCTTTGTTTATTGCTGGCTGGTTTGGCCAGTTTCCTGGAGGCGCAGTCCGTCATGGTAGACTCCACTTTTGGACTGAATGGACAAGTCGCTACCCAATTGACCGATCAATATGGTAACCCGTACGGACAAAATATTGCGCTATTGCCCAATGGAGCAGTAGTGACCATAGGAGTCAAAGCAGATTCATCTAATTTACCCACCGTAGAAAAATTTGGGAATAATGGAGCGCTTGACCCAGGTTTCACTCAAACCTTTCCCAGTTTCTGGTACTATAACTTTGGAGTATCTGCCCAAATGGATGGGAAACTGCTGGTTACTGGCGCTGAAACTGCTTTTCCACACTATGGTTTAGTAGCTCGTTTAGATGCCGATGGCACGATTGACACTGCTTTTGGCATTGATGGATTTTCAACGCTTTTAGCGGACCCCTTTGACAACATTGTCCCAATGGAGCTTTCAACCGGAAAAATTTTGGTGTTCGGCGACGAGGACATTCCTACTGCAGGCATTCGCGTATTTGCGACCCAACTGCATTCGAATGGAGTAACGGATACCACTTTTGCCGAGGGCGGTTATTTTCGGTTCGATTTGCCAGACAAATATTTATTGATTTCGGCAGCTTTGGAACAACCTGACGGGAAAATTCTTTTAGCGGGGATGGCGCACTGGGATTTGTTCATGATCAGGTTGCATCCGGATGGCACACTTGATCTTTCCTATGGAACAAATGGATACCTGATTGACCCCATGCCCAATGGGGGTGAAGCGTATGATTTGGCTTTACAACCTGATGGGAAGATTCTT